>JAVJOO010000001.1 GCA_040216735.1 Alphaproteobacteria bacterium
AGCGCGTCGATGTCGTCCTTGTCCCACTCGATCATCGTGCGATCTTCCATCGCGGCGTTGGCGATCGGCACGACCTCCGACAACGACCCGCGGGTGATGACAAATCCGCCGGGGTGTTGCGACAGATGGCGCGGGAACCCCAGGAGCGCCCGAGCCAGGATCAACGCCTGGTGGAGGCGGCGATCGGTCGGATCGAGGCCGAGCTCGCGCACCTGGTCGTCGTTGACCCCGGTGTGGCCCGACCCCCAGGTATAACCCGCCAGGGCGGCGCCCACGTCTTCGGATAGCCCGAGGGCTTTGGTTACTTCACGGATCGCGCTGCGCCACCGGTAACTGATGTAGGTCGCGGTCATCCCAGCCCGATGGCGGCCATATTTCTGGTAGATGTATTGAATGACCTCTTCACGACGTTCGTGTTCGAAATCGACGTCGATGTCAGGCGGCTCGTTACGCTCGGCCGAAATAAAGCGCTCGAACAACAGTGATACTTTTTCGGGGTCGACAGCCGTGATCCCCAGGCAATAGCACACGATGGAATTGGCCGCCGACCCGCGTCCCTGGCAGAGGATTTTTCGGCTATTGGCGAACCGGACGATGTCGTGGACCGTCAAAAAATACGGCGCAAACCCTAATCGACCGATGAGGTCGAGCTCATGCTCCAGCGCCGCGCGGACCGACGGCGGCACTCCGTTCGGGTAACTCCGCTTGGCACCGAGCCATGTCAGCCGCGCGAGTTCGGCTTGGGCCGTCCCACCGCCCGGCACCGTCTCGGTGGGATACTCGTAACGCAACGCATCCAGGCTGAACGTGCACCGCGCGGCAATTTCCTGGGTACGATGTACGGCCTCCGGATAATCGCCAAACAACCGCAGCATCTCTTCGGGAGACTTCACGTGCCGTTCAGCGTTGCCGAATACGCGGTAGCCGGCATCGTCGATGGTGCAATGCTCTCGAATGCACGTCAGCACGTCTTGGAGCGGGCGACGCGACGGTTCGTGATAGTGGACGTCGTTCGTCGCGACAAGCGGCGTCCCACACGATTGGGCTAGGGACGCGAGCAAGCGCAGGCGCACCTTGTCGTCGCCGCGGTAAAGAAAACTCGCCGCCAGATAGGTTCGCCCCGGCAGGTTTTTTTTGATTCGGCGTACGTTCTCGGCAAACGGCGAATCGAGCGCCAACGACGCCTCAGCCATCGGCTTTCCGGGATCATCGAGGGGGGCAAACGGCAAGACGACCGCGATCATCCCTTCGGCATAGGCAAAGAAATCCTCTTGGGTAATCCAGCATTCGCCCTTCGGCGCCCGCCGCTTGCCCAGCGTCAAAAGCCGCGTGAGGCGGCCATAGGCGGCCCGGTTCGTCGGGTAACACAGCACGCTCGTCTCATCTTGAAAGTCGAGCCGCACCCCGACCACGAACTGGATACCGACCTCCTTTGCCGCGCGGTGGGCGCGCACAATTCCAGCGACGGTATTTCGATCCGTGATCGCGATCGCGCAAACTCCGAGTTCCGCCGCCCGGGCGACAAGTTCTTCCGCCCGCGATGCGCCGCGCAAAAAACTGAAATTGCTGGTTACCTGGAGTTCGGCATAACTCACGACGACAACCCGGACAGCAGCGTGACTCGCTCCGCGCCGAGCTTCTCGCGGGCCATCAGCGCCGCGTCTGCGTCGGCCGTTACAAAACCGCCTTCGAGCCTCTCTACGCAGGCAAAATACATCGCCAAATGGGCTAGCCGGTCCATCCCCATAGCGGTTTGCAAGGCTTCTTCGGCAAAGTCGGACACCGACACCAAGGTCGGCACTCCCGACGTCACCGCCGCCACAATCGCGCTACCTTGGTCGTTGCCGATTTGACCGGCAATGATCCTGGCCCACACGCCGTCGATCACATCCGAAACGATCACATCGGGCGCAAACAGTTCGTCCTGTCGGTCGAGCAAAGCGAGCGCCTGGTCGTGCCCGTGTTCGCGCACGAACCATTTGATCGCCACGCTTGAATCGACAACTGCGATCATGGCGCGATCCGAGCAGGTCCTTGTCTGAGCGAGGCAGGGGCGCGTTCCGGCGTCATCGATGCAATCCGTTCGGCCAAGAACTTCATCTGGGGTTTGCGCGACATCACCGTCAGCATGTCGCGCAGCTCGGCCTCCAACGACCTGTGATTCCGTTGTGCGCGTTTCTTAAGCGCGAACACCACATCGTCGTCGATGTTCCTGATCGTCAAATTCGCCATATCATTCTCCTAGGAAAAAAGTCCGTGCAGATACCATTTCGGTGTCGGGGCAGAAGGATCCGCCGCTTGGTAGAGCCCACTGCGGTAAAGCCAAAAGCAGTCGCCCTCTTCGTCTTCGACTTGGTAGTAATCGCGCGGCAATGGATCTTCCTTCCCTGCCGCGCTTGCGGTCTCCCACCACTCGGGGCCGATTCTCTCCGGACCGCCCGACACAACGACCCGGTGCAGCACACGGCGCCAACGGAACAAAACCGGAGGGTCGTCTGGAATAGGCGCTACTACTTCGATCAACTGCGGCCTCTCGAAGAGCGACACCGGCCGAGACCGGTTCTTGAACCATTGCGCCGGGACCTCGCCCGCCCGTGGCCTAGCCTGTACGGCACAGGGCATACGGCGAACCGACCGTTCCGGCACATAGCTGTCGCGGGGCACGAGGCGATGAACGTTTCTGTGCCCAACCCGATTGGCCACACGGTCAACCAACGACGCCATGCTTTCCGCCGCTGTGCGCGACCGGTGCGGACTCCGAGGCACGTCGGCAAGACTCAGTTGGTCGGCAACCAACCGCTCCGTCTGCAGCGCGCCCACAACGATCGTCTCGATGCCAAATCCGGCATCGACCGTGTCGAAATGTTCTCTCAGAAGACGAAGGAGGTGCGGCGCATTGCGGGTCTCTTTGCTGGTGCCGATTGCAATGCGCGCCAGCGAACCGTCGACCCGGTAGCAGACGGTTTCGAGCCGTCGCGCCCCACGACCGGCGCGCTCCAACTGATCGCATAGGGTCTTGAGCAATTGCCGACAAGCCTCCTCGATGTCCTCGCGCTTGCCGATAGGTTCGGCAAAGGCCATCCGCGCGCGGTACCGCAACGGCGCGTTTCTGGGGGAAATCGGTTCCGACTGTCGGCCTAACGCTTGGTCGACCCGGCGGATCAGAATATCGCCGAAACGAGAGACCAACGGACCGCGCGGCAAATCGAATAGGTCGCCGACCTGCCGTAATCCGAGGCGATTAAGACCCGAACAAATTTCGGGTGAGAACCGCAGTGCCGCCACCGGCAACCGCCTGAGAATATCGCGCACCCTGCCAGGCTTGGTTACGAGAACCCGCTCGCCCTGCAGCAAACCGTAATGTACGGCGGCCCAAGCGGCCCCCGGCGTATCGGCAACGGCCGCGCGGGCGGCAAAACCCAAGCCATTGATTCGGGCGACGATGATGTTCAACAACGCCTCTTCGCCCCCGAACAGATGGTCGCATCCGGTGACGTCGAGCCAGAGGCCGTAGCCGTTTTCACCTGCTTCGCCGGTGACATCGGGCGCCGTCCACGGGCTGTACTGGCCGCACCATTCAGCCAGACGGGCGAGATACGCCAGGTCGGCCGCATGATCGGCTTCATAAATTTGAAGCGCGGGCTCTAGAGCGCGGGCATCGGTTAACGGCATCCCGGGGAAAATTCCCGCTCCTTGGGCGCGCGGGTCGGCCGAAGCGATGCGGAGCGCGCTTTGCTCCTTAAGGACCGTGACCTGGGGAACGTTTTCAAGACGCTTGGCGGAGCCCTGTCCGAGACGCGCTCTGTCGATCGAAAAGTTCGGCAACCACAGAGAAACGACCCTGCGTTGTTTCTTTGCCTGCGCTTGATCCTTCATCACTCCACTCCACCAACCAGGAACGCCGGACGCCCGCCCGGCAATGCGCAAGGTCCAGCCGCCACTGCCGCCGGACCGGCGCGTTTTTTTGAGATCGATCCGTTCTTCGTGCCGAGGAAACAACCCAGCGGGTCAACGCCACGCTCGAGGCTGAGGTCGCCGCGGCGCTATCGCAAAGACGTTTGCTCACCGCCGTATTGAGCAAGAAGGCCGTGACCCCGCCTGCTTCCGCAGCCAACTGCAGCCGCCTGCTGGCAACCAGACCGACGGTATCGATCTCGCCGATCACCAGCGCCGGCTGCCCGCTGCGCAGGCCCTCTTCCATGGCCCAAAGCAAGTCTTGTTTTTTTCGCGTTTCGACAAAGACGACCTGACCAGGATCCACGCCAAAGGAGATAAGACCGGGCCCATAGACGCCGCCTGTTTCATGACTCGCGCCGCGGCACCACAGAATCGGCTTCGCACCCGCAAGACGGCCGGCCAGCGCCGTCGCAAATCCCACCGCCGCAGCCGTCCCGTTTATTTCGTGCAAGGCAGCCTGCGGCAGACCGCCCCAGGGCAAGGCCGAATCCAGCAGGGCGTCGCCAAAGCGAAGCGGCGTCCTGCCGTGGTGCGTACCGTGGCGCGCCTCGATTGCGCCAATCTCAGTCCGCAAACTCCCCAGCATGGCCGCGCGATCCGGGAGGTATGCCGGATTGCTGGATGGAAAAACGAGACACTGACCCATGGGATCCTCCCAACTCGGACCCTTATAGTTCCTAGTATGTTCTTCTTTTGTTCTATATTACCTCTGTCCTCGAGTGAGTCAAGCGATCTAAAAACAGGGCATTTTCCTTTGCAAACCAACGGCTTGTGCTAGTTTCCCCACCGTGACGCGCGACCTCCCCCCAAGACCGGCGGAAAAACTGTGCGCCATCGCCCGGCAAGCCGGCGAGGCGATCATGGCGATCGCCCAATCCCCTTTGAAAGTGGACCACAAGACCGATCAGTCCCCGGTGACCGCGGCGGACCAAGCTGCCAACGACCTCATCGTCGCAGCGCTGGCCCAACTGACCCCAAAAATCCCCATCGTTTCGGAAGAGGGCGACACCAACCTGGACCAGCCCGATCGACCCTTCTGGCTGGTCGATCCACTCGACGGCACAAAAGAGTTCATCGCGGGCAACGGCGAATTCACCGTCAACATCGCGCTCATCGAGAACCGCGCGCCGGTCCTGGGCGTGGTCTACGCCCCGGCCCTCGACAGGCTCTTTTTCTCTGTCGGGCCGGATCAGGCTTTTCAGTACCGCGACGGCCGACCGGTACGCCTTCGCACCCGCGACGCCGACCCCACCGCGCTGGTCGCCCTCGCCAGCCGCTCACACCTTGACGATCGCACGCAGGCCTACCTCAAAGAGCACGCCATCGCGGAAATTAAGCAAATTGGCAGTTCGCTGAAATTCTGTTTGATCGCCGCCGGTGAAGCGGACATTTATCCGCGCTTCGGACCGACCATGGAATGGGATACCGCGGCGGGGCACGCCATTCTGGCGGCCGCCGGCGGATCGGTGACGACGGTCGACGGCGGGCCATTTCTTTACGCCAAACGAAGCCTTAGAAACCCCGACTTCGTGGCCCGAGGCGGGCGCTCCGTCGAGCCTAGGCTCTGAGGTCGACCACCGTCCGGCCCCGAACCTGTCCCTTGAGGATCAACTTCGAGCGCTCCATCAGCGCTCCAAACGGGATCACCTCGGTCAGGGCATCGAGTTTGTCCGCCGGCAATTCCGCTGCCAAGCGCTGCCAGGCGCGCAGACGCGGTTCAGCGGGACAAAACACCGAATCGATCCCCAGCAAATTCACCCCGCGCAGGATGAACGGCAGAACCGTCGTCGGCAGGTCGCTGCCGCCGGCAAGCCCACACGCCGCGACCGACCCATGGCGCGCAACCTGGGCAATCGCCGTCGCCAAGGTCTGACTGCCCACGGTATCGACCACGCCGGCCCAGCGCTCTTTATCGAGCGGTCGGCCCGCCTCCGCGAGTTCGGCCCGGTCGAGAATCTCTCCAGCGCCGAGGGACTTGAGATAATCGTGCGTTTCCTTGCGACCGGTGGACGCCGCAACGTTGTAGCCGTTGGCCGCCAGAACCGCGACGGCAACGCTGCCGACACCGCCCGCAGCGCCGGTCACCAAGACCGGCAATCCGTCTTTGGCAATGTGGTGATCGTCCAACGCCATGACACACAACATCGCGGTGAAGCCCGCGGTGCCGATGGCCATCGCGCGCTTCGCATCCAGGCCCGCCGGCAATTTGACGAGGAAATCCGCTTTGACGCGGGCGCGCTGGGTGAACCCGCCCCAGGCAGTCTCACTAAGCCCCCAACCGGTAACCAGAACTTCATCGCCCACTTGAAACCGGGGATCGGGCGACTCGAGCACGGTGCCCGCCAAGTCGATCCCAGGAATCATGGGCAATGCGCGCATGACCTTGCCCTTGTTGCCATTCAGCGCAAGACCGTCCTTGTAGTTCAACGCCGAATACGCGACATCGATGAGAACCCCTTCGCCTGGCAAGTCACCGACGGTTAGGTCGGTCATCCGGGCAACGGCCTTCCCATCCTCTTCCGTCGCGAGAATGGCTTTGAATGTATCGGACATGGCGCTCTCCCCTTTATCTGGTCGGCGGTTTAGCAGGGTACGCCCGCGGCGTCACCTCATCGCTGGGCTCGGACCCACATTTGCCGCGCGCGCCAAGCGCGACGTCGCCCGCTCCAACCCAATGATCGGGCGGCGTTAGGCGACCTCGAGCAGCAAATCGGTAAGTTCTTCCGGTGCGGTGACCATAGCATCGTGCCCGGTCGCAAGTTCGCGGTAACGCCATGACGGATCTTCGCGCGCGGCGATCGCATACTGCGAAAACGACTTGCCCTGGCGCTCGGTGCAATAAATGAACGTCCGCGGTAAATCGGCTGCGCGATCCGCAGGGAGGTTCGAAGGCGCCAACAGCGTGCCCATCGGGTGCGGCACTAAATGCGTGCGCAGCCACGCGACCTTCTCGGGATCGGTCACCCCGAGAAACTCCATCGACCCAACCGGCAGCGCGCTAACTTCGACGCCGGCCTTATTGATCTGTTCGAACGACCCACCCGGACGCGCCGGCACCAGGTCTATGTGACGCTTGCCGTGAACCGGGACGATGGCGTCGAGATAAACCAAATGCCCAATTCGCTCGGCTACCTGCTCGGCGACGCCGGAAATGACGATGCCGCCATACGAATGGCCGATCAGGCGAACCTCCGATAGATCCTCAAACAGCAGGACGTTTTCGATATCGGTGACGTGTGTCGATAGATCGATGGGTCCTCCCGCGAGGTGCACGCGCTCGCCAAGACCGGTTAACGTCGGCGTGAAGACATCGTGCCCAGCGGCACGGAGCCGGCCCGCGACCGCGCGCCAGCACCAACCGCCGTGCCAGGCCCCGTGGACGAGAACGAAAGCGGTCATCGCCGCGGTCCCGTTTTTGTGTTGCGATCAATCGGCATCGAGTACCTCGAACAAGTTGCCTTCCGCGGCAATCCCCCGGAAATGAATCTGGTGCCACAAAGCATAGAACAGCAAGACCCACGCCGCCTGCCCGTTGCGTTTTCCCTCGGCCTCGAAAAGGGCCGCGACCCGGTCGGGTTTGCAGGCGTCCAACACCCCGGGCTGTCGCGCCACCAACGCACCGATACGACTGCCCTGGTCGTGAATCCAGCGCGCAACCGGGACGGTGAACCCGCGTTTCTTGGAGAACGGTTGCGCTTCGGGGAGGCGCTTTTCGAGCCAACGCCGAAAGATGTACTTGCCGAATCCGCGCCGCACCTTGAGCCGGTCGTCGAAACGGAACACCGCACCCGCAACAACCGGGTCGAGGAACGGCGTTCGCCCTTCAAGGCTGTGTGCCATCAGGCAGCGGTCTACCTTGGCCAGCAAATCGTTCGGCAACCAATCGGCGCAGTCGACCGCCTGGGCGACTTGAAGGCGGCTGCGCCCGCCGGTCGCGGCCAAACTTTGGGCCGCGACAAGTCCGTCCCGCCACCCCGGAATGTCGTTCCGGAGAATGTCCAAACCACTAAAGACCCCCCGCGTACGCATCTCTCGGCCACCCAGCCAGAACGGTCGCAGGGCGCTTCGGTAACGGCCATAACCCGCCAGCAACTCGTCGCCGCCCTCGCCGGTCAAGACAACTTTGACGTCCTTCGCTGCGGCAGCCGCTAGAAGGTATGTCGGCAGGATGGCGTAGTCGGCGGCTGGATCGTCCATCGCAGCCGCGACCCGCGGCAGCGTCTCCACGAAATCGTGCGCGGTAACCTCGATCGGCACGTGATGGGCCCCGACACGCCGCGCTAACGACGCGGCAAGGAGCCGCTCGTCGGCCACATCTTCTTGGAAACCGACGGTATACGCCACGACGGGTTGCTCGTTGAGTTCCGCCATCAACGAGAGTAGTGCCGCGCTGTCGACGCCGCCGGAGAGGAACATCCCGTAGGGCACGTCGGCACGCTGGTGAACCCGCACCGAGTCGGTCAGGGTCGCATCCAGGACACCCAGCGCTCTTTGTTCGTTGACGACGATCGGCGCACCGTGGGGGAGGGCTTCGGTACGGTGACGGGCGATGATACGTCCCTGACGCACGACAACGGTCTCGCCCGGGAGGACACGATCGATGCCACCGAAGGGGGTGTTGCGCCCGGTGGTGAATTGCAATTGGAGCAATTCGTCGCGGCGTTCCTCGCTCTGTCTCGTCTCGACCAATCCCGACGCCCGAATGGCCGTTGGCTCTGAGGCAAAAATAAATCCGGCCTCCACTTCGGCATAGTACAGCGGCTTGATCCCGAACGGATCGCGGGCGAGCACCAGTTCGCCACTGGCGGGATTGTAGAGCGCCACAGCGTACATGCCGCGCAAGCGTTCGACGAAGCCGACGCCGTGACGGCGGTAGAGCGGCAGGATCGGTTCGCAATCGGAGCCGGTCCTGAAGACGACATCGGGCAGCGCCGCACGGAGTTCGACATGATTGTAGATCTCGGCATTGGCGACCAAGACCACGCCGTCGCCGTCTTCAAGGGGCTGTGCACCAGTCGCAAGATCGATGATCGCGAGGCGTCGGTGCACCAACCCGACACCCGCCGATTGATACCGCCCCTCCCCATCGGGGCCGCGGTGAACGAGCGCACGACTCATGGCCTCTAGCGCTACAGCCGGCGGCGGCGATCCATCGGCGCTCATGATTCCCGCGATACCGCACATTAGCGCACAATCTCCCCGAAGAACGCCAAGTAACGTTCAACCACCGCCTCCCGGGTGAACGCGTCGAGGTAACGACGACGACCCGCTTCGCTCAGGGTTTGAGCGAGATCGTCCTGCGTAATAACCGTTGCGATCGCGCCGGCAAGGCCTTCGTGATCTTCAAGCGGCGCCAGCACCCCGCTAACGCCGTCCTCGATCAATTCGGATGGTCCCTGGGCGGCGACGGCCACAACCGGGCACCCGGCCGCCCACGCTTCGACGACGACATTGCCGAGCGGCTCGTGCCGGGAGGAACAGACGAAAACGTCGGCGGTCCGATAGTACGCCGCCAACCCGTCGACCCAGCCAAGCCAAGTAATCCGCGCGCCGACGCCAACCTCGTCGGCAAGCCGACGCAAGTCGCGGTCGAGCGGGCCCGACCCGGCAATACATAGATGCGCGCTCGGGACCAGGGCCAGCGCCCGGATCAGGATGTCGAATCCCTTATTCCGGTGCAGACGACCGGCGGCGAAAATCAACGGGCGGTCTGACGGGAGGCCGAGATCGCTACGCGATCGAACCGGCGCGTCGCTTTCGTCGACGAAATTTGGCAAATAATGCACGCGCGCTGGATCCCATCCCGCCGCGATCACGTAATCCCGGATGCCGTTGGTATTGGCGACCAGATGATCGCAGTGGCGATAGTATTTCAAATTGTAAAAGCCACCGAGGCGCGCGGCAAAAACGAAGCGCTGCCCACCGTTGCGGCGGGGAACCGCCGCAGTCGCACGGTTCATCCACGAGAGAACGATCTGCGGGCGACGGGCGGCGATCAACCGCCGCAGTTTGAACCGGGTAACGACGTCCATCCGCCCGCCGAACCGCAGGGTTACCGGATCGATCCCGGCGCGCCGGAGGCGCGCCACTCGGTCTGGATGGTTGCGAAGAACTACTGTCTGATCGACCGAACGGGCGCCCATCGCCACAACCAAGCGCTCGAAAAACGCCTCCGCGCCGCCGACCGCGGCACCAGCCATAACCTGCATGACAGCCACCACCGGCTAGTCCGTCTCCAAACGCGCTTTTAGGTGGGAGAGGAGAGGATAAAGACCGGCAAAAAGGGCTATTAGAAAACCGTACCCGCCCTCCCGGTAACCCTTTCGCCCGACATAGCATTTGAAGAACCGCGAGAAGAACCGGCGAATATTGTTGGCCAGTGAACCGACATTGCCGCTCTCTCGCAAATCCGCCGCGCGGGCTGTCGTGTAGCTGTCGAGCCGGCGAATCATATCCGAGATGTTGCGATCGACCCGGTGCTCGATCGGATGGATGAGGGCGCGTTTTGGGCCGTGCAATTCCAGGGCCGGATGGATGCGCTGGCGCCCCCACCGCTTGGTACCCTTGCGCGACAACCGCGGCGCGGCCGAAACGCCCCAGGACGCCCCCCAACCGTAACGCACGCACCGATCCCCGACATAGTTGAGGAACGGGATTAGGAAATAACCCGTATCGACCAACGCTATCTGCGCCCGGATTTCCGCTGCCAGTTCGGGCGTCACGCGTTCGTCGGCATCGACCTCCAGGATCCAGTCACCGGTGCAGGCATCCAGACCGGCGTTGCGGCGATCCCCTTCGATCGGCCACGCCCCTTCGACAACGACATCCGCGATACGCTTTGCAATATCGGTGGAGCCGTCGGTGCAACGATCTAGGACGACAACGCGTTCGTCCGCAAATGCCAGCGGTTCGAGACAGGCGGCAAGCCGCTCTTCCTCATTGCGCGCGACGACAAGGGCCGACAAACGTGGGCTCACGTCGATGCGCTTTCGACGCGCGTCAGCAGCTCGTCAACAGCGCCCACCACTCGGTCGACGGTGAGCGATGTCATGCGGCTCTTTTGGCTGCGATAGTCATAATCTGGCGCGTTGACGATTTCTTTAAAGGACTCCGGCGTACGGACCCACGCAGAATGCCGACCCCATGGCGCATAGTGGACCTCCGGGCTCGGGCCAAACAGGCCCAATGTCGGAACGCCGGCAGCGGCAGCGAGATGCATCAAACCTGAATCGTTCCCGATATACAGCACACTGCGCTCCAGGCAAGCAGCCGCCAAGGGCAGGTCCGTACGGCCGATCAAATCGATCAATCGTTCGGCCGGAAGCCCCTGCAGCAATGGGGTGACGCTGTCGCGCTCTCCGTCCGCGCCAAATACGGCTATCTGCGCGCCGGGCAGTCGGCCGGTCGGACCGGTCAACCGCAACGCCAGGTCAAGGAATTGCGCCGCTGGCCATTGTTTGCCGCCCCAGTTGGCGGTGGGACCGAGCGCCAGGACGGGGCCCGCCGGAATCAACGCCGCAGCGGCGGTTCGGTGGTGTTCGTTGAGCCAGACGCGCGGCGCAGGCGGCGTGTCCAGGCCTAGCACACGGCCGAGCAACGCGACGCGGTGTATCGGTTCGTCTGTCGAACGAAGAACGAAGTGGCGGCGGTGAGGCAACAACCAAGCCAAGACCGACGCCCGAAGGTCCACAACGACGCCCCAGAACCCACCGACCGTCGCCGCCCACAGCGACAACCAATGGGTGGAATACCGGCGCTTGCGCAGCGCGATGACGCGCTCCACACGCGGGCACGATTCGAACAGCGAGACGGCGGCCGGCCCGCACGCAACAGTGAACGTCGCAGTGGGGTACCGTGCCTGGAGCCAATCCAATAGTCCCGTAGACAAAATCGCATCGCCCACACGATTCGACGTCACAAACAAGATTCTCAACGGGCCGCTCGCCGATCGACCTCGCCGGCGAGCGCTGCGAGCCACGCGGCGACGCGCCTTTCGTTCACGCCGAAATCCGAGCTGCCGTAAACCGACCGACTGTAGATCGCGAGGGTAGACCGGCCCGCGTCTACACCAATGAATTGCACCGAAACGATGTCGGGGAATTTTAGAACGGCCGTTCGCTGAACATAGGCCACTTGCGTACCGCCGCCGAACAGCCGCACCCGCTCGGTCCTGGGCGACGCCGCCACGACCGTGTCCCAGGCCATGCGCAAGCCGTCGATGCCGATCGCATAGGTGTCGCTTTCGCGGCTGGGCGCAGCCGCGCAATAGCCCGCCGGGCAAACTAGGTATTGGTTCGGTGAGTCGGCCAAGCCGAAGGTTGGGAAGTCGATGGCGTCGATATTGCCCACCGGGAAAACGGCGCTGCAACCGGCAATCGCCAGAATGGCGACGAAAAAAAGGAGGCGGCGGGCAACGCGCAGGCTGTGCGTCATAGGCAGTGCTTATACGTCGCGCCTTGAGGTCTTGCAAAGAACAGTTACGCTGGCCATCTCAGTCCAGGATGCCTCCAATGACCCCAACACCGCTTCAAGCCACCCACCTCAACGCGCGCGGCCTTATCCAAATTGACGGTACTGAGTCCCGACCCTTTTTACAGGGCCTCATCACCAACGACGTCGATTTGGTCAGGCCCGAACGTCCGCTCTACGCGGGCCTCCTGACCCCCCAAGGCAAATTTCTGCACGACTTCATTCTCGTCCAGATCGGCGACACGCTGCTACTCGATACCGAGCGGGCCGGTCTCGCGGACCTGCTGCGGCGCCTGACGATGTACCGCCTGCGGGCGAAGGTCGACCTTGCCGACGTCACCGAGACCTACCGAATCTATGCCGTGTTCGGCCCAGGATCGGACGGGATAGCCGGTAAAGAACTAGGGACGTTCGTTGCCGACCCGAGGATGCCTGCGTTGGGATTCCGTCTTTACTGTAAGGACAGCCCGGTTGCGCAGCTCGAAGCCATGGGCGTTTCCATAACGTCGCTCGCCACCTACGACACGCACCGCATCGCACTCGGGGTCCCGGACGGCAGTCGGGACATCCCCGCTGAAAAGGCCTTTCCACTGGAGTACGGCTTCGATTCCCTTGGCGCGGTTAGTTACGACAAGGGCTGCTATGTCGGCCAGGAACTCACCGCGCGCACGCACAATCGCGGCAAGGTCAAGAAGGCGCTATACCGGATCGCGTTCAACGACGGCTTGCCCGCCCCCGGCACCGAGATCCACCAGGGCGAAACCGTGGTGGGCGAAGTCCTCAGCGCCGGCGGCAGCTACGCGCTAGCTCACCTCCGAATCGATGCGGCGGCATCGACGGCGCGGATGCGCGCCGGCACCCACGAGATCGCCGGGTGGGACCCTGCTCCTGTAGTCCCGGGGCAATCGTGACGGCGGCGGACCGATCGGACCGCTGCACATGGTGCGGAACCGACCCGATGTATATCGCCTATCACGACGAAGAATGGGGCGTTCCCGAGCACGACGACCGGGCCCTCTTCGAGAAGCTTATTTTGGATGGTTTCCAGGCTGGGCTCAGTTGGATCACGATCCTCCGCAAAAGAGAGAACTTTCGCCGCGCGTTCGACGGGTTCTCGCCGGAAAAGATCGTCACGTACAAACCCCGGAAGGTCGAAGCGCTGATGGCCGACGCAGGCATCGTGCGGAACCGCGCAAAGATTGAGGGGACGATCGCCGGTGCGCGCCTGTGGCTCGATATCATGGAAGCCGGACCGGGAAGTTTCGATCGCGTGATTTGGCAGTTCACCGATGGCCGAACGGTGACCAATCGGTGGCGCACGATGGCCGACGTCCCGGCGACGACCCCCGAATCCGAGGCCATGAGCAAGGAATTGAAGTCGTTGGGCTTTCGGTTTTGCGGCCCCACGATCTGTTATGCCTTCATGCAGGCCGTCGGCATCGTTAACGACCACACGGTCGATTGCTTTCGCCACGCCGAAGTAAATTGAGGGGCAAATGGCGCATCCAAAGGAAGGACGACCGGGTAAATAATATGCCCGGTGCGAGACCGTCTGGGGGGACGGGGCATATCATGGTTCTCGTGGAGCTAAGATCCTGTCACACCCTATCCGACGACACTTCGAATGGACGATCGCCGCCCCGCCGGAACGAGTCTGGTCTGCGCTAAACAGCGTCGGTCGCCTCGCCGAAGCGATTGGCCTGCCCGAGGCCCGTTACAGCGAGACCAAGCAGAGCGACGGCACGACCTGTTTCACCGGGACGGCGCTAGGCGGCGTCTTCGCGCCACGGGTCATGCGCCATTGGTACGAAGAACCCGTCGAATGGATTGAGGGACGCTGGCTGCACTTTCGCCGCGTCGCCGACCAGGGGCTGCTGGAGAGCCTCGACTGGACGATCTCAATTGATCGGCAGGATCGATCCTGCATCGTCCGCCATGATTTGATTTTTCGGCCACGCGGTGCGATTGCGGCTGTGCTCTTGGCCCTCTTCGGTCGCCCCAAACTCGATAGAGCGATGAACGAGGCGGGCCGGACCGTCGGGCTATGGGCCGCTGGACAATCGGACAGTCCATTTCCGATGCAGCGGCGCCTGCCGCAAGCCACGCGCGGCTTTCTCACCGACGGAGCGATGCGGGCAGACGGTTCGGACTACGGCCAAGGCCAGGTGTCGCGCCTCGTGCGCTGGATCGCCGGCGCGCAGACCCATGACATCGCACCGATTCGCCCCCTTGCCCTTGCGCGGATGTGGAATACCTCCGCCGCTGACATCGTCGAGATTCTTCTGGCGGCAAGTGCCGCCGGCATTGTCATCAAACAGTGGCTCTTGAGTTGTCCGCAGTGCACCCACGACGTCTCGCTGCATGGCCATCTCAAGAATGTACCCGCGTCCGGCCAGTGCGCCCATTGCGGGGCAACGGTCGCGGCCGATCTCGCCCGGAACGTCGAAATCGTGTTCACGATGGCGCCCGATCTCAAGGGCTTCCCCGCTGGGCGCTTTGCCGGCGACGAACCGGCAAACCAGTCCGGGGTTCATGCGCGCGTCACCGTCGGGGCAAGAAAGCGCCTCATCACCAAGTGGCAGGGCGTGATGGGCACTGTGCGGGTTCGCGTCGCCGGTTCGGGATTCGAAACCGTCGCGGTCACGTTAGATGGCAGCGCCCCGAATCTTGTGATCAAGGACGGCTGTGTTGCCACCGCAAAGGCACGGCAGGAAAGCGGCGCCCTGGAAATCGTCAACCAGGACGCCCAGCCGCGTCGCGTCGATCTCGGCGCAATGGAGCAGAAAGCAACTGGGTACCCCGCCCGGCAGACCCTGATGCTCCAAGCCCACCGAGACATCGGCGGCGCGGAGCTACCGCCGCACGGCGATGCCTTCGTTCTCGAGGACGTTGCAGTCCTCGCCACAGATCTCGCCGGTCTCGCCACGCGCTACAGGAAGAGCGGCGATGCCCAGACTTTCAAAGAGGCCAGCGACCTCCTCAAAGAGACGACGGAAATCGTTCGCGGTTGTGGCGGGTCGATCGCGAGCCGGCTCGGCGAAGCGATCGTCGCCCTCTTCGCAAACCCTGGGCAGGCCTTGGACGCGGCGCGACAACTCGCGGCGCACGATCGCATCGCGGGTCGCTCCGCCTTCAGAGCATCGCTCGATGTGGGCACCGTGGAGATGGCGACCCACCGCGACCGTCAGGTGCTTCGCGGCGCGGTCGTCGAGCGGGCGATCAGCATCATGCGTGGGTTGACGGCCGGCGAACTCGGTCTCGGTGCCGCGGCGGCGGATTCAACTGCCGTGATTAAATCGCTGCAACGGCTTGCGCTTGAACCGGTTTCGGACGGCACCGCCGGGCAAACGGTTCGCCTGAGCGACAGAGCGCCTGAAGACGGGACCGCCGGTCAGTCCGCCAGCGCGGCCTGAGCGGCTGCCAGCCGCGCAATCGGCACACGGTAGGGCGACGCCGACACGTAATCCAGACCCACGGTATGAAAAAAGTGAACGGACGCGGGGTCGCCGCCGTGTTCCCCGCAAATCCCCAGCTTCAAGTCGGCGCGCGCTGCTCGTCCGCGTTCGGTCGCGATCTGCACCAGTTCCCCGACGCCCTCCTGGTCGATGGAGACAAAGGGATCGATCTCGAAAATACCGTTGGTCCGATAGTCTTCCAGGAAATTGCCGGAATCGTCGCGGCTGATACCCAAGGCGGTCTGGGTAAGATCGTTGGTGCCGAAGCTAAAGAACTCCGCACTCTCCGCGATGTCACCAGCGCGAAGCGCTGCCCGCGGCAATTCGATCATCGTTCCGACCAAGTAGTCGAGCGTCTTGCCGCGCTCTTCCCGGACCGCCTGTGCGACCCCATCGATGCGATCTTTTATGAGATCGAGTTCGCGTTTGGTCGCGACGAGGGGCACCATGACTTCGGGAATCACAGCCTCGCCCGTCTCAGCACCGGCATCCAACGCCGCCTCAAAAATGGCGCGCGCCTGCATCTCGTAGATTTCCGGATAGGAGATCCCAAGCCGGCACCCGCGGTGGCCCAACATCGGGTTGACCTCGTGCAAACTCGCCGCGCGCCGGCGGAGTTTTTCCGGATCCGCGCCTGCAGCAGCCGCGACTTCTTCGATCTCCTCCTCCGAATGCGGCAGGAACTCGTGGAGCGGCGGATCGAGGAGCCGAACGGTGACCGGCAGGCCATGCATGATCTGAAACAGCTCGGTGAAGTCCCGCCGCTGCATCGGCAGAAGCTTGGCCAACGCGGCGCGCCGACCGGCTTCGTCGTCGGCAAGAATCATCTCTCGCACGGCGACGATCCGATCCGCGTCGAAGAACATATGTTCGGTGCGGCAAAGACCGATTCCCTCGGCCCCGAACTCCCGAGCCGTCTGTGCGTCGGTCGGCGTCTCGGCGTTCGCCCTAACCTTCAACCTGCGCGCGGCATCCGCCCAAACCATAAGACGGGAAAAATCGCCCGATAGCTCAGGCTGGATCATCGACACCTCGCCCATCATGACCTCGCCCTTGGCGCCGTCGATGGTAATGATGTCGCCCTTCTTCACGACCCGGTCCATGACCGTGAACTGCTGCTTCTTATAGTCGATGCGCACCGAACTCGCGCCGGACACGCAAGGCGTTCCCATGCCGCGCGCGACGACCGCGGCATGGCTGGTCATCCCGCCGCGGCTCGTCAGAATACCCTGCGCGGCGTGCATCCCGTGGATGTCCTCCGGACTGGTTTCTTCGCGAACGAGCACGACCTTTTCACCGGCATTTGCCATCGACTCGGCTTCGTCCGAATTGAAAACCACACGTCCGCATGCCGCGCCGGGCGATGCCGGCAAACCGCGCGCGAGAATGTCTTTGTGGGCGTCGGGGTCCAGTGTCGGATGGAGCAGTTGATCGAGCGACGCCGGATCGATCCGCTTTATCGCCTCGACTTCGCTGATCAGACCTTCCTCGACCATCCCGACGGCGATTTTCAGTGCCGCCCGGGCGGTCCGTTTCCCACTTCGGGTTTGCAGCATCCAAAGCTTGCCCTCTTGAACGGTAAACTCGATGTCCTGCATGTCCCGGTAGTGCGCCTCGAGCGACTTATAGATGCCCACCAACTGGCCGAAGACATCCGGCATCAGCTCTTCCATCGACAACAGTGTAGAGCCGTCCTGGGCCCGCGCTTCTTTCGTCAGGTGCTGCGGCGTGCGGATTCCGGCCACGACGTCCTCGCCCTGGGCGTTGACGAGGAACTCACCGAAAAACTCGCGCGCGCCGGTCGAGGGGTTCCGCGTGAAGGCAACGCCGGTCGCCGAGGTGTCGCCCATGTTGCCGAACACCATCGCTTGCACGTTGACCGCCGTTCCCCACGCCGCCGGGATGTTGTTAAGCCGCCGGTAAGTCACCGCCCGCTGATTCATCCACGAGCCGAAGACCGCGCCCATCGCGCCCCAAAGCTGGTCGTGCACGTCCTGCGGAAAGGGTTTGCCAAGCTCGCGCTCGACCAGCGCCGCATACATTCCAACGAGCCTTCGCAAATCGTCCGCATCGAGGTCGGTATCGCCGGCCACGCCCTTTTCGGACTTCATTTGGTCGAGAAGTTCTTCAAAATTGTGGTGCTCGACACCCAGCACCACGTCGGAATACATCTGGATGAACCGGCGGTAACTGTCCCAGGCAAACCGGTCGTTGCCGCTGTTGCGCGCGATCCCTTTGACCGTCTCGTTGTTGAGGCCAAGGTTCAAGACCGTGTCCATCATACCCGGCATCGAGGCGCGCCCGCCGGATCGTACGGAGACCAGCAACGGTCGGTCGGCGTCGCCGAATTTGGCACCGACCGTCTCCTCTACACGAGCCAGCGCCTCGTCGACTTGGCCCTTCAGTTCGGCGGGGTACTGACGGTCGTTGTCGTAATACGCGGTACACACTTCGGTCGTGACCGTGAATCCTGGCGGGACGGGCAGAGCCAGATTGCTCATTTCGGCCAGGTTGGCGCCCTTGCCGCCCAGCAATGGGCGCATTTCGGCACGCCCTTCCGCACTGCCGTCGCCAAAACTATAGACCCACTTCGTCATACGTCCTCGCTATCCCTCGATCTGTGAGAAATCCGCAACCTGATTGAGCGTGCCACAGATCTGCGACAGCAACCGAAGCCGGTTCTCCCGAAGCTCGGCGTTCTCAACGTTCACTTTGACCCGTTCAAAAAAGATGTCGATCGGGTCGCGCAATGCCGCAAGGTGCGCCATGGCGTCAACGAAATCCTGTTGCGCCACAGCTTCCCCGCTCGCCCGGGCTGTTTCCGAAAGGCGTTGCGCCAGCACGCGCTCCGCATCGTCGGTCAAGCCAGCGGGATCGGCCGGCCCGGGATAGGCACGGCCATCGTTCTTTACCTCGATACGCACAATGTTACTGGCGCGCTTGTGCGCGATTAGCAAGTTGGCGCCGTCGTCCGTCGCGAGGAAGGCGGTCAAGGCCGACAGCCGCGCTTGGGCGCGCAGCAGATTGTCTTCGCCGTCCAGCGCAAAGACCGCGGAAATCAGGTCGTGGCGGACGCCGCGATCACGCAGGTACACCTTCAAGCGATCGGCAAAGAACGCCATCAACGCGTCGGCATCGAACCCTTTGGCGATCACCGGATCGTAGGATCGCGCGGCCACCGCAAAGACCTCGCGCAGGCCGATCGACAGCCGGTTTTCGAGAATGAGGCGGATCGCGCCCAATGCGGCGCGGCGCAACGCAAAGGGATCCTTCGATCCGGTTGGGGTCTCTCCGATGGAGAAAAATCCGACAAGTGTATCGATCTTATCGGCAAGGGCGACCGCGACCGAAATCGGTCGTTGCGGGCAGGCGTCGGCCGGACCCTTCGGGCTGTAGTGTTCGGCAATCGCGAGCGCCACGTCTTCGGGCTCGCCGTCGTTCAGGGCGTAGTAGCGCCCCATCACGCCCTGAAGTTCCGGAAACTCGCCGACCGCTTGGGTCACCAGGTCGGCCTTAGCCAGTCGCGCCGCCGCGCGTACCTTGTCGCGGTCGGCACCGGGCACACGATCGGCAAGTTGCAAAGCGAGCGCTTCGATGCGATCGGTTTTTTCGTCCAATCCACCCAGCTTGGCGTGAAAAAAGATATCGCCGAGTTGCGGCACCCGGCTCGCGAGACTGTGGCGCCGGTCCTGATCCCAGAAAAATTTGGCGTCCGAGAGCCGTGCCCGCAAGACCCGCTCGTTGCCGGTAATGATCGACTTACCCGAATCCGCGGCATCCACATTGGCAACGCAGATAAACCGGGGCGCCAGGCTGCCGTCGCGGCGGCGAAGCGCAAAATACTTCTGATGTCCCCGCATCGTCGCCAGCAACATTTCCTCGGGAACCGACAGGAACGACTCATCGAACCGTCCCGTCAGTACCACCGGCCACTCGACCAAACCGGCGACTTCTTCTAGCAGCGCCTCGTCCTCGACAACCGTCAGCGCCTCGCGAGCGGCATCGAGGCCGTCGCCCGCCGCGATAAAGGATTCCCGCTCGCCTGCGTTGAGCATCACGCGCGCGTCGCGCAGCTTTACCCGGTAGTCGGCGTAGCTCGCGACGGAAAAAACTTCCGGGTAATGAAACCGGTGGCCCGACGTCACATTTCCGGATTCCACCGGGCCAAACGAGAAGCGCACCGGCGCGCCGTCAAATAGGCAGAGGATCGACTGGATCGGCCGTACCCAACGGACCGTGTGCGCGCCCCAGCGCATCGATTTCGGCCACGCCACCTTGGACATCACCTCCGGCAAACAGCCCGCAAGGTATTCCGCCGTGGGAAGGCCCTTGTTCGCCAAGACCGCGAACAAGAAATCGCCCTTCTTGGTTTGCCGGACTTCCAGTTGATCGCGGCGGAGATTCACCGATGCGAGAAAGCCTTCGATCGCCTTTTCCGGCGCATCGGCACGGGGCCCGCGCCGTTCTTCGTTGGTGTCGGGCTGTCTCTCCGGCAAACCGTCGACCAGCAGGGTCAGTCGCCGCGGTGTCCAGAACACGTCTGCGCGGCTCCAGGTAAAGCCCCCCGCTTTGAGGTGGTCGAGTGCCGCCGCGCGCAAGCTTCCCGCGCCGGGTGCCTGCATGCGCGAGGGAATCTCCTCGCTGAGGATTTCAAGGAGGAACTCAGCCATTGCCGGGCGACCCGCTCAACCAGGTTTCGCAACAGCTCCGCGCGAGTGCCCGCACACGCCCGATAAACGCGGCGCGTTCGGTCACGCTGATCACGCCCCGCGCATCCAGCAGATTAAAAAGGTGGCTTGCCTTCAAGCATTGATCGTAGGCGGGCAGCGCAAGACCTTGGGCGATGATCGCGGCGCATTCCTTCTCGGCGTCCGCGAAATGGGCGCGCAGGACCGCGGTATCGGCGTGTTCGAAGTTGTAGGCCGAGAATTCGCGTTCGGAGCGCAGGAAAACGTCGCCGTAGGTCACGCCGGCGCCGTTCCAGTCGAGATCGTAAACGTTCTCCACACCCTGCACGTACATCGCCAGGCGTTCCAATCCGTAGGTCAGTTCACCCGACACGGGATTGCATTCGATCCCGCCGACTTGTTGGAAGTAGGTGAACTGGCTGACTTCCATGCCGTCGCACCAAACCTCCCAGCCCAAGCCCCAGGCGCCCAGCGTGGGGCTCTCCCAATCGTCCTCGACAAAGCGGACGTCGTGATTGGCAAAATCGATCCCGATCGCAGCAAGGCTGTCGAGATAGAGCTGTTGGAAATTCGGCGGTGAGGGCTTCAGGATGACCTGAAACTGGTAGTAGTGCTGGAGCCGATTGGGGTTCTCGCCATAGCGCCCGTCCGTGGGCCGTCGCGAGGGCTGGACGTAGGCGGCCTTCCACGGATCGGGCCCGAGCGCGCGCAGCGCCGTTGCCGGGTGAAAGGTACCCGCGCCGACCTCTAGATCGTAAGGTTGAAGTATCACGCACCCCTGCCGGGCCCAATATCCTTGCAAGGTAAGGATGAGGTCCTGAAAGGAGGGCGCTGGCCCGTCCATCATGGCAAATTGCGGTTCCGGAGGCTGAAATGCGCGGGCAAAGTAGCGACGCGTTCGGGATCGGTCAACCCAGACAACCGCTCAACCTCGGCCATAGGGACAGCCTGCTTTGCCGCAGTTTTCCGGGGCTTCAGTTGCGACATAGTCGCCACACTCGGCGCAGCGCTCGGTGTCGCCAATCGCTTGGCGCGGGCGCGGGCTCTGGCGACCGCTGAGCAGCTTGAACCCGTACCAGGCCGCTGCAATCAGGACCGCGGTTAGAATTAGCTTGGGCAGGCTAAAGCCGAGCATCAGAGTCCGTAGCGCGACCAGAGGGCCCGGGCATCCAACGCGGTAATTACCTCTTCGGCCCAGTCGGACGCGACGCGATCGGTCGCCGCCGCGCCGAGCCTGCGCCGCAGCCAGCCGGCCTGGACCCCAAAGGTCCGCATTTTGACTTTCTCGCCAAAGCGTTGCCGCAATACTGAGCGCAGGTCGCCAAGGCCGTCGATGAGGCCAAGATCCAGCGCTTTGCGACCCGTCCAAAACTCGCCGGAGAACAGCTGGTCGTCCGCCCCCTTGAGCCTAGCACCCCGTCGTTCGCGTACGAGCTCCCGGAACGATTGGTGGATCTCGCCCTGAAGAGCTTCCAGTCGACGAACATCTTCCGGGTCTTCGGGCAGGAACGGATCGAGAAACCCCTTACGAGCGCCCGACGTATGGACCCTACGCTCGACCCCGACCCGTTCAAGCAGCCCCTGAAGGCCAAATCCGCTGGAGATCACACCAATGCTGCCCAGGATCGAACTCTCGTCGGCGAAGATCTCATCGGCGGCGCAGGCAAGCCAATAGCCGCCGGATGCCGCGACATCCTGGGTAAAGGCGAGTACCGGGAGCTCTTTTTCTTCGGCAAGTGCCCGAATCCGTTTGTAGACCAGCGCCGATTGCACCGGCGACCCGCCGGGAGAGTTCACATCAAGGGCAACCGCGCACGCGCCACGCACGCTGAACGCACGGTCCAAGATGCCGGCCATGTTCTCGACATTGATTGTGCCGCGCCCACGGCCGCCGGCGGCAATGATCCCGGTCAGACGGATGACAGGCACAACGGGAGTGCGGGAGTGGAAGAAGGGAATGCGCATCGGCGCCAACTTATGGACGGCCCGTTCATCCGGCAAGGCTAAGCGGCGCGCCCGCGCGCAGAATGCGATCGGCGGCCGGACTGAAGCGCCCGTCTGGCGTATGAATAATGAAAGGCTGAAGCCGCGTAACGCCGCGGGCGTCGCGATCGCTCCAGGATTGGACGATCACGCGGTTGGGCGGTTTTCCGGCGTGCGCAGCCAACGGACAAACCGTTGTGGCGGAAAATTCTGTTGGTAGCGCCCCCAGGGCCTCGGCCTCGCGGTCGGCTGGGAGCACGAAGGTCACGCTCCTAGATGCCCTAGCGGCGCAAAGTTCGACCCACGTCGCTAACGGCACAAGTCCTTCGTGACGCGCCCGCGTGCGGGCCGCCCCGGACGGCAATCGGCCTGAGCCGGCCGAATAGTAAGGGGGATTGCTGAAAACATGGTGGCTGTCGCTGACCGGGACGGTCGCGAGATCGCCGATGTCCGCGTGGCGAAGCGCGATTCGCTCCGCCCATCCGTTCGCCGTGACGTTATGGCGCGCGTAGCCGAGTGCCTCGGCATCGGTGTCGACCCCAAGAAACCGGCAGGCGGGCAGTCGTGCTGCGGCGGCAAGAAGGGCCGCCCCTGCACCGACGCCGACATCGAGCAGTTTTTCTCCGGTTTGGGCCGTCAAGGCCGCCGCGAGAAAGACAGCGTCGCCGGTCGCGCGGAATCCGTCTTTGGGCTGGCGCAGTTTCACGCGCCCGCCCAGCAACGTGTCCTCGGTAAAGGAGTCGGTCAGTTGTTGCGCGGGTCGTACTCCATACCCGCCGCGTGCAAGATCGCAACGGCGCGCGGTCCCTGCTCGTTGACCACCATCAGACGGCGCGGGATCGCCCCGATGCTGCCCTCAAGCACGCTGGTATGGGTATCCATCACGAAGGATTCGATCCCCTCGCCGAGAAGCAGCGCTTCGAGCCACGAGATTAGAACCGGATCGTTGGTGCGAAAGACTTCGAGCATGGACCCTCATAGACCCAAAAGGCCCCCGTCGGTTGCTTGACCGCTCCGCAACGGGACTCATATGCTCGCGCGAGCCTTGTAAGGCGTCAAGATAGGGGTCGCAATTTGACGAATGTCGTCCAACTCGACGAAGAACGCGCGCATTCGGCGGAAGCGCTGACCCGCCTGAAGTCGCTCGTTGCCGGCGACCTTGAGCGGGTCAATCAGGTCATCCTGCATCACATGCAGAGCCGAGTGCCGCTCATCCCGCAGCTCGCGGGGCACCTCGTGGCCTCCGGCGGCAAGCGAATCCGGCCCATGTTGACGCTCGCCGCGGCAAAGCTCTGCGCCTATGAGGGCCAACGTCACATCAATTTGGCGGCTTGCGTGGAATTCATCCATACCGCGACTCTATTGCACGACGACGTGGTCGACGACAGCGCGCTGCGCCGCGGCGTCGAAACGGCGAACGCCCTGTGGGGTAATGAAGCCAGCGTCCTGGTCGGCGATTTCCTCTTCAGCCGCGCGTTCCAGGTCATGGTCGCCGATGGGTCGCTGCGGGTGCTGGAGATCTTGTCAGGCGCGTCCGCGGTAATTGCCGAAGGCGAGGTGCATCAACTGCTCACCACCAACGACACCACAACCAGCGAAGATACCTACCTCGACGTCATCGCCGCCAAGACCGCGGCCCTCTTCGCCGCAGCCTGCCGGATCGGCGCCGTGGTCGCGGACCGATCGCGCCAGGAGGAAGAGGCGCTCGACGGATACGGCCGCAATCTCGGGATCGCGTTTCAGTTGGTCGACGACGCGCTCGACTACTCGTCGCACTCGATCACGCTGGGCAAGACCGTCGGCGACGATTTCCGCGAGGGCAAGATCACGCTCCCCGTCATCCTGGCCTATCGCCGCGGCAACGACGAGGAACGGCGGTTCTGGCGCCGCACGATGGAAGACACCGACCAAAGCGAGTCCGATATCCAGCGCGCCATCGGTCTGATGGAAAAATACCACGCCCTGCGCGACACCGTGGAGCGTGCCCGCCATTACGGTGCCAAGGCCAAGGACGCCCTCGGCATATTCCCCAACACGAGCGAGAAACAAACCCTGCTGGACCTGGTCGACTTCTGCATCGACCGCAGCCATTAAGCGCGCCTTGCCCCGCGCGCACTGGCACGCACACCAAAACCAGGGTCGGCGGAGTGGCACAGGGTCGCAGGTGTTGCCCCGTCCCTGACCAGCCCGAACCGCGACGCCTTGCGGCCCCCCGACGCCAGCGCTATAAGCGCCCTCATCGGAGTGTAGCTCAGCCTGGTAGAGCACTACGTTCGGGACGTAGGGGCCGGAGGTTCAAATCCTCTCACTCCGACCACATCTCGCCATCTCCCACGATAGTCGTGCCCTAGCATGGAATCATGTTGATTCCGGCCGCTTCCTATCCTTCGAACCGAAGCTATAGCGCCCCCAATATCGCATCGCCCAAGTCGTGCGTCGTTGCCGTGCCGCCCATGTCAGGCGTGCGCACGCCGCCGTCGGCCAGCACGGCCTCAATCGCCCGCACGACCGCGGCGCCGGCCTCCGGGCAGCCCAGGTGATCCAGCATCATCGCACCGGACCAAATTTGTCCGATCGGATTGGCGATCCCTTTGCCCGCAATATCCGGCGCCGACCCGTGTACCGGCTCGAACATCGACGGCGCGGTGCGTTCGGGATTGATGTTACCCGACGGGGCGATCCCGATCGTTCCGGTGGTCGCCGGGCCTAGGTCGGACAGGATGTCGCCAAATAGATTGCTGCCGACCACGACGTCGAACCAATCGGGATTGCGCACGAAATGCGCCGTCAGGATATCGATGTGGAACCGGTCGGTCGTGATCGCCGGATACGCGCCCGCCATCGCCGCGAACCGCTCATCCCAAAAGGGCATGGTGTGGATAATGCCGTTGGATTTGGTCGCGGAGGTCACATGCTTGCGCGGGCGCGTCGCGGCGAGCTCGAAGGCGTAGCGCAAGATTCGATCGACGCCGCGCCGGGTGAAGACGCTTTCCTGCACCGCCATCTCGGCCTCGGTGCCGCCGTAAAGTCTGCCGCCGATCTCGGAATATTCGCCTTCTACGTTCTCGCGCACGATCCAATAATCGATCGACCCCGGCAGACGTCCGGCCAGCGGCGAGGGCACCCCCTCGAACAGGCGCACCGGGCGGAGGTTCACATACTGGTCGAAATGCCGGCGGATCGGGATCAGCAATCCCCACAACGACACATGGTCGGGCACGCCGGGAAACCCCACCGCACCCAAAAAGATCGCATCGAACGGGCGTAATTGATCGATCCCGTCGGCGGGCATCATCGATCCGGTCTTGTGAAAGCGCGCGCAACTCCAGTCGAAGGTCTGCCACTGGAAGTCGATCCCGTGGGCCCGCGCTAAGCCCTCAAGCACTTTGACACCCTCGGGCACGACCTCGGTACCGATGCCGTCACCGGGTATCAGTGCAATGCGAAATGTCTTGGATGCCATGCGCCCCCCAACCAGCGATTTCGTGACGGCCCGACCGATTCAGTGGCCGGGCGCCGCAACCTTGGGCTACTCTCGCATGGAGCCAAGGAGCGCGAAAGCGCGGAGGGAGTTGGCAATGCGGTTGCGGGTTATAGCAGCGGCCTGCGCAGTCTGGTTGATACACAGCAACGCCGCCCGCGCCCAAGAATGGTTCTTCGGCAGCCCCCGCGTGATCGACGGCGACACGCTGGCATTCCCGTCGACCGACACCGGCCCGATCACGGCGCATCTCGATGGCATCGATGCAGTCGAAGACAAGCAGCGTTGTGGTGCAGGCGATCGCGAAAGCGCCCCATGGAGTTGTGGCTTGACCGCGCGCCTGTATCTGATCCGCACGCTCGAACAGCGCGGGTTCTTGCGCTGCCGGATCGCCGGCGAACGTGACACCGGCGTGCCGACGGTCTATTGCCTGATGCGCGGCGGCGGCAGCTTGAGTTATGAAATGGTGAAGGAGGGGTTGGCCCTCGCCCTGCCCGACGCGGACCGCGCCCTCCAGCAAGTGGAATCGGAAGCCCGCGCCGCCCGGCGGGGGATTTGGCAGGGGCCGTTCGACGCGCCATGGGACTGGCGCCGCGACAACCCGGGATCGTGATATCCGGCGGCAATGACCGAGGAACCGACATGTTGAGAAGCGTTGCCATCGTCGTCATCGCGGGGTGTTTGATCTCCGCCATTTCGTTCGGCGTTCGCGCGGGGTTCGGCCTCTTCTTGGAGCCGATGTCGGCGGACCTCGGTTGGGGCCGCGAGGTTTTCGCCCTGTCGATCGCCGTTCAGAATCTTCTGTGGGGATTGGGCCAACCCTTCGCGGGCGCCATAGCCGATCGCTATGGCTCGGGTCGCGTTCTCGCAGGCGGCGCGGTTCTCTATGCCGCCGGCGTCATGCTGATGTCGGTCTCGGCCTCGCCGGCCCACATGCATCTCACAGCGGGGGTCATGGTCGGATTGGGGATTTCGGGCGCGTCGTTCGCGGTGGTCCTCGCGGCGATCACCCGTTTGGTCCCGCCGGACAAAATCGGTTGGGCGATGGGCATCGGCACCGCCGCGGGGTCGCTCGGGCAGTTTCTTTTTGTCCCGCTAGGCCAGGCTTTTCTCGCCGCCTATGGCTGGTCGACCGCGCTGCTGCTGCTCGGTGTCGTTGCGGCCTTTATGATCCCCTTGGCGGGTGCCCTCACCGGCAAGCCGGGCCAAATTGGCCGCGAGCAAACGCTCGGCCAAGCCCTGCGCGAAGCCGGCGGGCATCGCGGCTACTGGTTACTGCTGTCGGGGTTCTTCGTTTGCGGCTTTCACGTCGCGTTCATTCAGGTCCACTTGCCGGCCTACATCACCGGCAGCGGTCTCGCCGCCTCCACGGCAGGCTATGGGCTTGCCGTGATCGGCTTGTTCAACATCGCCGGCGCCTATGCCGCCGGCACCTTCGCCGGACGCTTTCGCGACAAGAAGATCCTCAGCGGTATTTACCTCGCCCGCGCACTCACCATCGCCGCGTACATCCTCCTGCCGATATCGGCAGGGAGCACCTTCGTCTTCTGCGCAGTCATGGGACTTCTGTGGCTATCGACGGTCCCGCTGACCTCGTCGATCGTCGTCCACGTCTTTGGCCGCCGCTATGTAGGCACGCTGTTCGGAATCGTTTTCTTCAGCCACCAGATCGGGGCCTTCATCGGGGTTTGGCTTGGCGGACGCGTGTTCGACGCGACCGGCAGCTACATGCCGGTATGGTGGGCGGCGGTCGCGCTCGGGGCATTCGCCGCCCTGGTCAACCTCCCGATCGACGATCGCAAGCTCGGCGCCGAGGAGCCCGCCTCAGTTTAGGTCTGCCTCCGCCGTCAAGGCATCGCCGGCCAACGCCAACCCGCTCGCCGGCAGGAGCGCCACGCCGGCGGTGCGGAGCGCGCGCTGGGCCGCCTGGTTCGCGGCGTAACGCACCTCGAAGTAGCGCATGCTGGGAACCCAGAACCGCAAGCCAATCACGAATCCACCGTAGGTGAAATCGTGCAGACCGACCCGAGGCGCCGGATCGGCAGCGACACCATCGACGGCGGCGATTGCCGTAACCAACGCCTCGATCGCACGGTCGAGATCGGCACCGTCCGAGACGGCAATGCGCGTTTCGACAACGCGAACCGCTTGCGAATTGACAAGAACCTGGCCGATTACATCCTTGTTGGGAATCGTGATCCGCTCGCCGTCTTCGCCGTCTAGTAGCGTTGCGGTCAGCGAAATTTCGCGCACCACTCCGCTCACGCCTTGGACACGGATCGTGTTCCCAACCACGAAGGGCCGCGTCAGGATCAGCGCCAAACCGGCGGCATAGTTGGAGAGGACCCCTTGCAGGGCAAAGGTCGCCCCCAATGCACCTGCACCGACAAAGGCAACGATCGGCGCGAGCTCGACGCCAAGGTTCCCCATCGCAATGATGAGAACGAAAACGACGACGATAAATCGGACGATATTGCCGATGAACCGCGACAGCGTCGGATCGATTCCACGGCCCTCGGCCAATCGGGTCACGCGTCCGCCGCCCCACCGGGCGAGACGGAGGCCGAGAACGAGGATGAGGAGCGCTCCCGCGATCTGGAAACCGTACGAAACGGCAAAATCGATGATGGTGTCGACGAAGCTGGCGACCGCCTGGACCTGTTCTTCCACCCTGACCCTCCTAAAGCTAATCCCGGACAGGTATCATACCGTTGCCTGGGTTGGCTAAGCGAAAGCGATGCGTAAATGCCGGAATGCCCGGATATCGCCGTCTACGTCGAGTGCATCGCGCAAAAGGCAGCGCGTCAAAAACTGGCACGCGCCAGGATTGCGAACCCGTTTCTCCTACGCAGCGTCGACCCGCCGCTGAGTTCGATCGAGGGACAACGGCTAGAGATGGTAACGCACGTCGGAAAAAGACTCGTCCTCGTCTTCGCGAACGGCTCCTGCCTGATCGTTCATTTAATGATCGCCGGTCGGCTCCATTGGAAGGAACCGAACGCCCCGTTGAAGGGGAAACACAACCTTGCCGCACTCGATTTCGAAACCGGCAGCTTGGTGATGACCGAAGCAGGCTCGAAACGGCGCGCGTCGTTCAATCTGGTCGCGGAACGGGCCGACGTCGCCGCCTTCGATCCGGGTGGCCTCGACGTAATGACCTGCACCGCCGACGCCTTTAGGGCTCGGCTTACGGCGGAAAACCATACCGTCAAACGCGCGCTAACCGACCCGCGGATCTGCAGCGGCATCGGCAACGCCTACTCGGATGAAATCCTGCACCGCGCCCAACTATCACCGTTGTACTGGACATCGCGCCTCGACGATGCGGCGGTCCAGCGCCTGCACCGGGCGGTCCAGTCGGTCCTGAACGAATGGACGGAACGGTTGAGGGCCGAAGCGGCGAACAACAACGGTTGGCCGCGAAAGGTGACGGCATTCCACGAGGAAATGGCGGTCCACGGACGCCACGGTGCGCCCTGCCCGGTATGCGCCGCGCCGGTTCAACGCATTGCCTATGCCGACAACGAAACCAACTACTGCCCGACCTGCCAAACCGGCGGAAAGCTCCTCGCCGACCGTTCACTGTCCAGGCTTCTCAAGGACGATTGGCCCCGAACCCTCGAGGAATTCGAGGAACTCAAGCGCGCAGCCCGGGGTTAATCTCGCAATTGCATAAAATTTGAAGAAAATCAGGCCGTTCAGCGCCGTTGCTCTCGCGCCGAAGTTCTGCTTTCATGGTCCCACGGTCCGTCACAGCCGTGACACACAGGGTTAGCAGAAGCCGCTGACCGACCGTCCATCAGCGAAGAATTTGTCTGACTGTAGCAACGCGCGGTTTGCCGTGACGTTGGCGAGCGTCAGTTTGGATCAGAAGGATCCCCCGCTTCCCGTGGGGAGACCGGGCGCTTCGAACAAAAGGCTACGCTATGGTTGACGGTCTGTCGGTCAATACCAATTCCAGCGCCAACATCGCGCTGCAACAGTTGACGATCCTGAACACGAAGATTCAGTCGACTCAACTGCGCATCACCACGGGCTTGAAAGTCAGCGGCCCCAAGGACGACGCGGCGACGTTTCAGATCGCCACGCGCTTGCGCGGCGACGTGGCTGGCCTCGGTGCGGTGAAAACCGCCCTCGCCAACGGGGATTCGATCGTCTCGGTGGCGATCTCTGCGGGCAACGCCATCGCCGACCTTCTTACCGAAATTAAAGCGAAGGCCGTGCAAGCGAATCAGTCCGGCCTCGACACCGCCTCGCGCAGCGCGCTCGACAACGATTTCCAGCAACTGCGCACCCAGATCGAGACCATTGTGTCGACGGCGGACTTCAACAACGTCAACCTGATCGACCAGAGCGCCAGTAATTTGGATGTGTTGAGCAGTGTCGACGGCAGTGTGATCAACGTTAGCGCCCAGAAACTCGACACCACGACTCTCGGGATCAACACCGCCAGTCTATCGACCAGTTCGGCGGCATCGAGCGCACTGACGGCCATTGAAACCGCGATCGACCTCGCGGCAGACAAACTAGCAGCGTTGGGAAGCTCCGCCACAGGCCTGGAAATTCAAAGCCAATTCACGACGTCTTTGATCAACCTCGTCGAAGAAGGGATCGGCAATCTCGTCGATGCCGATCTCGCCGAGGAGAGCGCCAAGCTGCAGGCACTTCAGGTGCAACAGCAGCTCAGCGTCCAGGCCCTGGCCATCGCCAACTCGGCACCGTCCCTCGTTCTGGGCCTATTTCCCATCCCCGGCGGTAGCAGCTAGCGCCCTTAGCCGATTCTTTTCTCGGCCTTGAACCGCCCATAGACCGTGGTCACCGTTCCGAGCACGGCACCAACGGTGGCAACCGACTCGACCACCACATTCCTCTCAGCTTCGCTGACGTCGACGCCGAAAATGGCCAGCATCGCCGACCCAGTCCGGTCAGCATCGCGCCCCAAAAGGTCTTCGACAAAAATAGCGTCTTGCGTTCGTCCATATCAATTCTCCTTAGTTGTACAGAAAACTGGTCTGGGGAAGACCCAAGACCAGGGTCCGTGCATCGAGATGCACGAAGGTTCGCGCCACGCCGACCGAAAAACCGTGGCGCCATGCCGCGGCGATTAGCGCACCGCGGAACGGACCGTCCGGAACGGCGATATCGATTGCACAGGTCGCAACCGGTAGGCCGGCCTGGGCATGTCCGGATGGATAGGTCCAATGCGGGTTGTGCAGGAGATGGAGCGAGCGCGGATGCCCGCCAATCGCCCGGTTGTGCGCGGGTGAGCGGCAACAGGAGTTGACCCGCATGGGACGGCCGAAATCGCGGCGGACCTTCTCTAGGGCAGGACCGAATCCCGGCGCGAGAACGACGTCCAGAGTTTTGGGACACTGAAGCTCCGATGGATCGAAAAACCTCATGTCCCGAACGCCAAGCTTTGCGAGCAGGGCGATTGTTGCTGCCTGGCCCGTCAGGAACGCGCCGAGCAGCCAGAAAATCAGCTTGCCATTCCGCTCAATCCCGTCGGTGAGGGCACGATATCGCGCTGCGCAAGCAACGACGTGCGTCGGCAGATTATCCATTTCGCGTTCGTTGATCGTCATCTGACGTCGACCTCCTTGCTATGGAACAATGGTCTCTGCGGCGCTTTGGGGACGTCGACGTTCTGCCAGTCGACACCCTCGAAGACGACGCATGCAGCGCCCCCTCCCCTAACGACGACTATCGTCCACGTGGCGCCGTTGCCGGTGGCGTAGAGAATCAGTCGCCTCCCCTTCCCGTCGACACCGGCTGCGACCGCACGCTCGCCGTAGCGTGCGTCCAGGGTCTCCGCGATGGCGGCAAGCGGCGCGCACACCGCAGGTCCTGCGGTGGCTCCACTAGGCAAAAAAAATGCCGCCGAAACGGCGGCAACAAAGACCAACTTGCGCGGCCTCATTGGTTTGCCCCAGTCATAGCGGCGCCTGGCCGCGAAGAGCACGACGCCGATTGATCTTCGCAACGCCTTCGCCGCCGACAATTGCCTTGGCTTCGCCGGGGAACTTTTTCTCTATGAGTTCGAAAAGCCCTTCCACAATCCGGGCCATTTCGCTGTCGGAAGTGGCCAGCTTGACCGCCCGGTCAGTCGCGCGATCAGTCCGCGATTTTTGGAACAGCCACTCCCGCACCCCGTCGATCCCACCGATGGCGTACTTGCGCTGGGCGGTCGGGCTGGGGTTGAAGGCCGTCGCGTTGTTGCGCCGCGCAATTTCGGTCTGTTCGGCGGTCAGCGTCACGACACCGTCCTCGACGGTCACTGACTTGAGCCACGTCGGTGCGCCATTTGAGTCCAAGCTGTCAATGTCAGGGTGTGCTTCTAGGTGTTCCATGATTATCCTACCAAGTGCGCCGCTAGAGATGTTTGCCGGTTTGCGCCTGATCCCCCAGTGGTAACGTCTGCTACCTTTGCTCCACCAGATGCGTAAGCTTTGAGCAGGATCATATCGCCAGCGTCGAGCCAGCGACGCTCGGCTGCGCCCCCCATGATCCGCTCGCCTCCGGCAAAGTTCGACGTGTGGTCCCATGCGGGTAACAGCAGCGTCGTGCTGTTGACGTAGACCCATCCGGCGACGCGGGTCGTCGAGGCGTCCCACCCTTCCATGTCGAGGGACCCGCTAACGATGTACCAACCGGAAACCAGGGCGGTGATGACGCCGGTCGCAGTGTTGAGAATCAAACCGTTCTGCAAAACCACGTTGTCGAAGGGGATGGTGTAGTTCGTACTGTCGCCCGTGACATTGGCCTTCGACGCCGCCATGTAACAGTCGACACCAACCGTACCGACACCGTCTAGCCATCGCGGCCCACCCGCCCGGGCCGGAGGCCCGCGCCCAACGTCCTGGGCGGCAGTGTTCTGATAGACCTCGCCAATCGACGACAGAAGGCCGTACACACCCCGGCTGATGTAGCCGCCAACCGTGCTGGCGTTGATGCCTGCCGCGCCGTCGAGCGCAGTTTGGTCGATGTTGGTCACGGCCATGCCGTCACCGATCTTGAAGACCTTCGTAGCGCCGCCGACGATGCCCCGAATGCCGGTGCCGACGTAGGAACGATCAAGCGCACCCCACACCGGGGTTTCACTTGCTGGCATGACGCACGATACGTCTGCGTAACCGGCGATGCGATTGTGCGCCCACCACTGAATTGCATCTGGGTTGAGGTTCTTGGAGCTCGTGAAACGGCTGACTTCACCAATTGCCCCGCCAAACGGAAGTGAGCCGCTAAAGCCGTATGAGGCGTTCACGACGCTCTCGCCGATACGGAAGGTGTTTGTCCCCGACGCCGGGTTCATCGAGCCTGTGAACGCCGCCGGGCCGTCAAAGTACCACTTGCCGCCGTCGAACGAACCGAAGATGCCAAGATCAGGGACGATCAGCATGGTGACGTTATGCCAACCATCAGGGTCGTCGTTGAGCATCGCGACGGTGACGGGAATTGTGATTGTAGCCGTCGCCGTGCTGCCACCCGTTGCCGTAGCCGACACAACAATCCCTGACGTATGACACGAAATGTAAATGCGACTGGTATTCGAGGTCGTGTGGTGCCAGTTCAGGATGACATTGTGCGTCGCGTTGAGCGCCCCGAGCGAACAGAAGTCCACGGAAAAGCCCATGGGGTTGACGCCATTGGCAAAGTTCACCGCTACGTCTGCGTAGTTAGAAGCATCAAAGCCCGAAACCTTTTGTCTGGTTCCAGACCCTGCGGCTGATGCAATGGCCAGCCCGCCCCCGGTATGCGTGAGTGTTACGCCCGACCCACCACGGTCTGCTGTGATGCTGTCGACGAAATGAGACGAATTACCAGCTCCGATGCGAGAAATAATTCGGTCACTGTCGATGTCGAAGCCAACGAGTTCCTGAACCTTCTGGCGGGCAGGCGTGTACCAAACACCAACACCCTCCGCCGCCCCCTCGAGAAAGAGCCCGCGCCCGTCTGTTTCTAAGACGGTTTCGGCCCCAAACATAAGCGGCCACGAATTGTTGACTGGGCCGGAGTTCTAACTCCAACCGTCGCCGGTAAGTTCCTCGATGAAGGAAGTCTGCGGCGTGGTGCGAACTTCATTGGTCGTAGCATGCCGGCTATAGAAGCCTCGACCGTTGCTGATCGCTACAACTCCAGCCCCAGCCGATCCGGTAGTTGCGTCATACCACGTCTGCCAATCGTTCATCAGGAACGATGCGGCGCTCGCGCCGCTGGGATAATGGATGCCCAAGATAGGCCGGACGCCGTTGCCTATGACGGGGGCTTTCGGACCGGACAATCCGATATCGACATCATCAACGGAGAGTTGCGTCAGCGCCGTTGCATCCCAATCCCGATAGACCAGCGATCCATTGCGTAGGTCGACTGCCCCCACGCCAGCATCGCTGGTGATGATTGCGACCACGCCAAACTTAAACTTGATCCCCGTCGCCGTTGCGCTTCCCAGCCAGGGCCAATCGGCGCTCGTGAGTGTTTTAACCGTCGTTCCGCTGCGCCGGTCGATAAACAGCACGTCGATGTTGACGCCGTTCTGACTCGCGATGACGGCCACGTTCGCGTCGGTCGGGAACCACGACAGGCCCGCGTTGACGATCTTGGGATCGTAGGCGGGCTTGTCGAAGAACGCGGCCCCGACCGCGTCGCCCGCATAGTCGCTGTCGGCGCGGAAGGCGTAGCTCGTGCTTTCGGCCAGCACCGACTCCACCCCCGCCACCGACAGATCCTTGACGTGAAGCGCCGCCGAACCGTCCTTGAGCGCCAGCGTCGTCTGGGCCGTGGCCGCATCGCCGTAGTCGAGCAGCGTCGCCATGAAGGCCGAGGGCACGATCGCCGCCAACGCCCCTTGGGCGTAGTTCTGCAAGTTCGTTGCGCCGGAATCCCAGCCCAGCAGATTGCCCGCTGTGGGCGTCGGCAGCGCCAACCCACTCACGTCCGAGGACACCGGCAGCACCACCGAGCGCCCGATCCTCTCGTCGAGCTGCTGCACCTGCATCACCGTCTGATCGAGTTGTTGCTCCAGCGCCGCGGAGTTGAGCGGCCCCTGCGTCGGGATATCGGTCGGCTGGGTCAGCGGCAGCGCGCGCAGCAGGGTCACGACGGCGCCGCTCGCCGGCGCGCTCGAAAACGTGACGTTGCCGCCATTGTCGTTACCCACGTTGGAAACGACATAGCCCGATCCCTGCAGCGCGCCACCGAGATAAACCTGAAGATGCGCGTCATCGTCGACGCGAAACTGATAGGCAAACGCCACCTGCGCGCCGTCGCCGACATAGTTGTTGCGGTTGAGAGAAGACGAAAGCGTCATTCGGACCTCCTTGTGGCTACAGCAAAATCGAAAAAGCCCCTCGCCCCCTGGAAAGGTTGCCGCCGCCCGTGGCGGCGGTTAGGGACCCGGTTCGGACAAAGAACCGCCGGTTGTTACAGGGTTCACGCTCCCGCAATGCGCGACTAAGATGACGGCCGGGGAGACACCGAGCATGGGTCGATACGCAACGGCGCCGGCGACGCGGGGCACACAGGGATGAACGACCAAACGGACGGCCCGTGGCTCACGCCGCCCCAGCTTGCCGCCTACGGCGATGCGCCAATCGAGGCCATCGGCAAGGACGCCTTCGACCTCGCCCGCAAGATCGGGCCGCTCTACGACATGATCCGCCACCCCGCCACACAAATGCCGCTGACGATCGCGATCTACGGCGACTGGGGCAGCGGAAAAACGTCGGCGATGAAGGTGCTGCAAGAGCGACTCGCGCACTGGACAACGCAAGGCAAAGACGCCAAAACGCAAGGCAAAGACGCCAAAAAAGTTTCTCTACTCCCGGTCTGGTTCGATCCGTGGAAGTACCATGACCGCGATGACGTCCGCCGCGGCCTGATCGCCGAGGTCATTCGGGCCTGCCTTTCGAAACAAGAGCCGGACGACGTCAAAGGGAAAATCCTCGAAGCGGCATCGTTTGTCGGGCGGCCCATCATGCGCTTGGTCCGTGGACTCAAGATTAAAGCGGCCTACAAAGACGTGGAGCTTGAGCTTCCAACGTTAGATGAAGTTTTCGCCAAAACGCCGCCCCCCGATACCGAGTACCTCAACGACTTCGAAGAAAGCCTCAAGACCTGGGTGAAAGAGACGCTGGGGCAAAACGAGCGCCTCGTCGTCTTCATCGACGACCTCGACCGCTGCCTCCCCGACGTCGCCTTGCAGGTCCTCGAAGCCTTGAAGCTTTACCTCGGCTTGCCGCAATTGATTTTCGTCGTCGGCTTAGACCGCGGCGTCGTCTCGGACGTCGTGCGCAAATACTACGAAGACCAAGGCGTTACCGAGGAAAAAGCGTCGAAATACCTCGACAAGATGTTCCAGGTCGAAGCGAGCCTTGCCCCCTCCGACCGGCAGGTAAACGACTACCTCGCGACCCGGCTGAAATCGCCGATCTGGGACGGTTTGCCGGAACAGGATCGCGGCATCTTCCTGCCGGTCTTCGAACACCTGGGGCGTGGCTCGCCGCGCGAAATCGGCCGCCTGGTCGACAGCGCAATGATCGAAGCGCGGGGCGCCACCTTCATGCTCCAGGAGGAACAAGACCCACCGTGGACGGCCGGCGATGCCATTCATCTTTACTTGGTTCAACGCCTGATCCGCCCGAGCGAAAGCGATGCCGTGCGCGACGACGGGATTTCCTTTTTCTCGGCGTGGTCCGAAGCCCGCCGCGCCCATCCTGACGCCCCGAACACCTACGCCATAAACGAAGAAGACATCGCCGCCATCCGGGCTTTCTTGGAGAAGACGGCGCAGTCCGATCCAGGTCGGACTGGCCTATTGAAAGGTGGGCCGGAAAACGACGACCGCCTCCCCGAACGCATCAGCGCCATGCCCGAAACCTATCGCCGGGTGGTGATGAACCCGAGACACCTCCGTTTGCTGCGCTATTTGGGGAATACTCACCTCGGGGGCCTGATGGCCCGGGCGTTCCCCACAACCCTTGCCCGTGCCGTCGCACCCTTAAAGGGCGGCGCCCCGACCATCATCCTCGAAGCAATCGCCCGCGCGATGAACCTCGAATCAACCGATGACGTGACCTCCGATCACTGGCGGACCGTGACCGACCTCGACCTCTCCGATAACGACCTATCGGAAATTACATTGCTGCAAGAGTGTGTCGCCCTGCAAACGCTGGAGCTCAACAACACCCAGGTCGCAGACCTCGCCCCGCTCAAGGGCCTCACCGCACTGCAATCGCTCTGGCTCGACAACACCCAGGTCGCGGACCTCGCCCCGCTCAAGGGCCTCACCGCGCTGGAAACGCTGTGGCTCAACTACACCCAGGTCGCGGACCTCGCCCCGCTCAAGGGCCTCACCGCACTGGAAACACTGTGGCTCAACAACACCCCGGTCGCGGACCTCGCCCCGCTCAAGGGCCTCACCGCGCTGCAAACGCTGGAGCTCGACAACACCCCGGTCGCGGATCTCGCCCCGCTCAAGGGCCTCACCGCACTGCAATCGCTGCAGCTCTACAACACCCCGGTCGCGGACCTCGCCCCGCTCAATGGCCTCACCGCGCTGCAAATGCTGTGGCTCAATGATACCCAGGTCGCGGACCTCGCCCCGCTCAAGGGCCTCACCGCGCTGCAAATGCTGTACCTCAACAACACCCAGGTCGCGGACCTCGCCCCGCTCAACGGCCTCACCGCGCTGCAAACGCTGACCCTCAACAACACCCAGGTCGCGGACCTCACCCCGCTCAAGGGCCTTATCCGGTTGAAAAGGCTTTCCCTCAACAGCACCCCGGTAAATCGACAACAGATCGAAGCCCTACAGGCCGTCTTGCCGGACCTGACAATAGAAATCGACAACGCGTCCAAGCCGGCATCTCGAAAGCCCTAACGCCCAAATAGCGTCCCCATCACATCCGCATCGTTCGTCACCTGTGACAGAACGCGCGTCCCGGCGCCGATCAACGTCGTCGTCGCGCCCTTGTTCGACGCGTTGGCGGCGATTGTCGATGCCCGGGCCGAAGCCTCGCCGGTCAGGCGTGTCGTCTCCGCATCGATCTCGCCGCCGCGGCGGATCGCCGCGACCTGGCGCGCCGCCACATCGAGGGCCCGCGTGCCTTCGCGGCCGAACAGCGCCGCCTGGGCCTGTTGACGGGCGACTTGGTTCTCGGTCGTCCGGCGAAGGTTGAGGTAATCCTTTTGCGCCTCGGCCGCTTGCTCGGCCAGCACGGCGCTCGCGGTTTCGTCCACCCGAAAACCGGACGTCGCCAGCGCGTTGGTGACCGTGCCGAGCTGCGCCGTCCACTTCTTGCGCGCTTGGCTCAGCGCCACCGCGCCGGCCTCGGCCTCCCACGCCGCGTTGTCGCGCGCCACCGCCTGGTTGAACAGCGCCGCCTGATAGGCGTCCTCCCCCTCTTCCTGGGTCAACCGCGCTTCGATCTCCGCCATCTCCAGCGCGAACGCCGCTTGCTTCTCGGCGTTCTCCCGGGCGATTGCCGCCTGTTGTTCCTGCGCCTGGGCCTGCTTCTTTTGATCCTTAGACGACAAAAGACCGCCCACCACCGTCGAGGCAATAGAGCCGATAATTCCAAGTCCCATAAATGCTCTCCTAGATGCGTTGGGCCGACAGCGACGTCGTGGCCGCCAAGCCCTCACCGATTGGCGGCAAACGAAACGCCCGCGCCGCTAGCTCTCGATGTCCTGCTGCGCGACGAACGCGAGGATCGTGCACGGCATCGGCACGTCCTGGGTAATCGTAAACCGCCCGGTACGCGACCAACCTTCGGTCATGGCCAGCTTGTAGCCCGAGAAATTCGGGATCGGCGTGTCGGTCGGATCGATCACTTCGCGGAAGGTCACCTCGCGGCCGTCGATTTTGATTCCCACCGTGTTGTCGAGCAGCAACGCGATTTGCCAGGTCGACTTGTCGCGCGACAGCGCCGCGCTCTCGCCAAACCCGTCGACCGAATCGTTGGGCTCCAACTTCGATTGGTAGAACAATCCCGCCTCAACGGCGCGGGCGGCATTGGCCAGCGTGAACTGTCCCGCGGTCACCGGGAATGTCCCTACCGGCGCGCCGTCCGCCACCACCGCCACAGTCTTACCTTCGAGATGCGCAAGGCCCGACCACGTGAGCGTGGGCGAACCGGCGGTCCCGGTTAGTCCCGCGTCGGTGTTCAAGACGGGGTCCAGCAACTCGATATAGCGCGCCGTCACCCCGTCGATGGTGCGCCGCACGGCAAGCCACACTTCGTCGCGGTCGCCGCCGGGCACCACCGTCAGCGACTCGATCGCCCCATCGGTCGGATGCCGCGCCCACCCTGCCACCGACTCTTGCGCGTCATAGGTGAACGACAGCAACGTGCCGTCGGCACGGGCCAGCCACAGCACCCGGTCCGGCTCCTGCTGCCAGCCCATCGCGGCAATCCCTGCCGGACCCAGCGCACTCGACGGCCCGGTGATATGCCGCGACAGAATCGTCAGTTCCAGCGGCACCAACCCGTCGGATTCGAATTCGTACTGAAGCGCGCCCAGCACGCGCCCCCGGTTCACCGGATCGCCGAAGCGCCGGGGATAAAAGATCCGCCCGCTCGCCGCGACCGGCTGCAACCGCGCCACGCCGTTTTGCGCCCGTTGACGAATGGTACGCCCCGACGGTGTGAACGCAGCCCCGCGCCGCGTCGCCCATTCCGCGCCCGCGGTCCCGACGATCAAGTCCTCCGCGCCGATCACCCACCGAATGATGTTGTTTTGCGGTCCCGCCAGCGTCGCTTGAAAGCCGTCATCATCGTTGGTGCCGACCGTCATGTCGGCCAGGTCGCCCTGCCTGGAGACATAGATCCGGTTGGGGTTGTTGTTGGTGCCGGCCCAAACGATCCGCTCTTCGAACAGCGTCACCGCCGCCGGGTAATCGTCGGCACCGGTGAACGGATCGGCCGTCGGCGCGTAACTCGCCAAGGTCCAATTGGCGTGTCCGCTGCGGGTAATCTTGCGCGGCTTGTGCCCGGTATGGGCCAGGTACAGCACGTCCTCCTGCTGGGCGAACTGCACATCGGCCAAGTCGCCCGGGGCAAAGGGATGATCGATCTCGTAGACCGGTTCGTCCAACGCAACGTTGTCGACCTGGTGGGTTGCCGCGGCGGCGTTCTCAAAGGAAATGAAAACCGTCCCGTTCGCCGCGGGGGTAAAGCTGAGGCTTTGCCCGGCGCCCACGCCCAGCACGCTGCTGGCGATGTCCGATGCCCCCGAACTCGTCCCCACCTTGGCGCTCACCGCGCCGCCGAACACGTCGAGCGACAGCACGTAGGTCGCGGTCCCGAGGTTGGCGATCGATTGCTCGGCCCGCGCCGCATTGCCGGCCCCGCCGCCGGCGAGGTTAAGACGTCCATTTGCTGCATCATGGGTAATCGTGCCGGTCCCCGAAGATGTATTGCTCCACCCTGCGATATCGCTGGCGAAGCCGCCGTTGACGATCTCGCGGTCGAACACGACCTGCCCCTGATCGGCAAAGAATCGAATGCGCCCGCCGCCGGAGAATTCCAGAACGTAAGCCTGCTCCACACTGAACTGGAACGGGATCAGCCGGGGCGGGTTGCCCTGGTTGGCGGCTTCCGCAATGAAGCGCATCCCCGGCCGCCGCCGCGCCGGACCGGCGCGCAGCGGCACGAAATTCTCCATCGTGCGCACCGATTCCCGGTATTGACCAAGGTCGGTGCGGCCATACATCTCAGGCGACAGCTCGCCCGAATTGAACTGCGTCTGAATACGAACCGTGCGCGGCATCTCAATACCGCTCCGTCACGAACGGGCTCACGCGCACGTCGTCGGCGAAATCCTCGGCGCCGTCGATCGACCGCGCTTTGCGCATCAATTCGTTGAACACTTGGCGCGAGGTTTCTTCGACCGAGCGCGACGCCGTCAGCGCATAGGCCATTTGCCAGCGCAAATAGGCGGCGAAGGATTGGACGAACCCCGGGTTCCACGTCACCACGTCGCTCACGCGGGCGATGTACAGCAGGTTGGCGCCGCCCACGTCGCTGAGCAATTTGCGCCCTTCGATCTTGAATCGGTCGCCGTCGGCGCGGAACGCATCGGCGGTACCGTTCAGCTTCCACGCGCGCAGGCAATAGGGGTCGGTCGGAAGCGCATAGGCTGCCGAGAACCCGAACGCCGGCGCGGTCGCCTCGCGGTTGAGCGCCGCACGCGCGAGCGCGAAGTTCCACGGATGCGCGCTCATCACCCAGTCGCGTGCGTCTGCGAACAGTTCCTTGCACAACTGCCCCTCGCGCGAGGGATCGTCGAGCGATGAAATCCGCTCCGCCCGCAACTGGCGCAGCGCAATATTGCAAACCTTGGCTTCCGATGTCGCCATGCGAATCTCCGTTGCACATTCGTTGAATTGAAAATTGCGTCATCCCGCATCGCGGGCGTCGCGCCACCGGTGCGAGGGCCGCGCGTGCTGACGCACGCGACCGCGAATTCCCGCCCTAGCCCCGCCATAGAACGACCCGTCGGCATCACCGACCGTTCCGGTTCGAACGCGCCAGCCATCACGTACGCCGCGCAACGCGCGCGCCGACCGCACAACCGAGTCGACCAACACCGGGAACGCCGCACCGCCAACCGCGCCTTCCAGCGCGCCCGCCAGTGAGGAACTCACGCGTCGTCTTTCGCGCGCACGAGGTCGACCAGTTTGACAATTGAGTCTTGAACGAACTGATGAATCGTCCTATGTGCCGAATCCGGTGATTCGACCCCCGAATGGGTGAGATCGAAGCCCTTTGGGCGGTATCCCCATCAAGGGCCAAAACTTTGGTGGGGGACTCGGGTCACCGGGCTTTGTTCCGCAACGGAGAGAAGGGTACACCTTCGGCGGGCTTGCCTCTTACATGTATTGTCACGGCGTGATTTCGCCGGTCACTCAACGAAAACGCCTTCACGACATACAGAACGAACTTTCCGTCGCCACCTTCCTATTCAATCGGTAGCCAACCGGGGCAGGCTGCGAGCTCCCTGCCGACGTTTCCGTCTCCCTTATTAGGCGCTAGGACCGGATGGTTCTCTGGTTCAGTTTCGGGGGTCTGCGCTTCGACCTAGGCAAACGACAAGTCGATGCCATTGTGACCTGAATCTCTGCGCCGTTCTGAACAAGCCTCGGAACAGGGCGCGCTCACTCTGTTGGCTTCCCTTTTTGAGCGCTAGGACCGCAGATAAGATCTGCTCGCTCATCCCGCTGGCGTAGTCAACCTCCTCGGGACCACAGGGAACGTCGCTGCCTTGAAATCGTCGCCGACGCACCCTATTCTATTTCTAATCGAGGCTCCGAGCCTAATTCACCCTTCTCCGGTCTTGTACGAAGGAATGATTAAAAGGAGTCCAAGTCACCGGTTCTTGGGTCGGGGGTGGGCGTCCTGACTTCGATTATTTCCAAAGAATCGAACTCGTCTCGGCGGCGCAGCCCCGACGTAGTGATATCGTAGTACTCTGCGTTGGCAGCTTTTCTCACCTCCACGACAATGATTTTGTCGTCACCATTGCGCTTTGCGAGAAGATAGGTCGCTGCCCCACGCGGGGACTTCGCTCGGTGCGTCCAGTTTTTCGCGACATCTACGGTCAAATGCAAACCATCTCTGTAGTTGGCCGACGCCGCATGCTGGCGATGTGGAGGATCGTCCACGTGCTTCAATGTGGCCCGTCGCAAACGAATTGGCGCCTCCACCCCTGATGAATCCAGCGTCGCTCTTCCGAGGTCCGAAGATCCTTGGAGACGCACAAATCGATAGCCGCCAATTTCGTCAAAGAACTTCGAGGTGCGAAAATCTTCCGACAACAAACCGTCAGTAGTGATCGACGGCGGAGGTTCGGTTAGCCCCTTGCTTCCCGTTCGAACGCGCCAGCCATCACGTACGCCGCGCAACGCGCGCGCCGACCGCACAACCGAGTCGACCAACACCGGGAACGCCGCACCGCCAACCGCGCCTTCCAGCGCGCCCGCCAGTGCGTTCTTCATCCGGTCTTCAACTTCGCTACCGCCTTTAGCGGTCAGATAGTCCGACAACACATTCCGCGGCAGGCCGAGGTCGTGCCACAGGTCGAACAGATTTTCTTCTTGCCCGTCGAATACCGTGAGGTTGGTGACGATGTCCGCCGCCGCGCCCTCGGCGACGAGCCCTGCGCTGCCCAGCTTTGCGCCGCCCGAGACGGCCCGCACCGCCTTCAATGCCGGCAAGAACCCGGCCAGAAATTGCGAGGTCTTGCGAACCGCCGCTTCGCCGGCGTTGCGCGGCTCGCCCGCGAAATCGGGGACGACCAGATCGTCGGCACCGCCGCGCGCGCGTAGTTCCTCGGCGCTCAGAACGCGGACGCCGTTCTCGTCGATAACAATGCCGCCAAGCGGCAACGTCTCTTCCAGGAACGTGGCCAGTTCGTTGATCGGCGTAACGATGCCGTTCTGCACCGCATCGCGCACGCCGCCTGCGATACCACGGACAACCGATGCCCCCGCATCGGCCTGCGCCTCCATACCCTTGGCGTAGCTGTCGAGCGCGCCCTTACCCGCGGCTAACACGTCACCGACGAGTCCGCCGGTCACCGTCGCGTCTTCGTCCCCACCGGCAACCATCCCGCCGTCGCGCAACGCCTCCAGCGCCTCGTCGGCGGCGAGGTTGGCCGCCAGCGTGCGGGCCGCACCGGCATCGCCGGTCATCATGAAGGCGCGCGCGAAGTGCGTTTTGAAGCTGTCCTGCAGCGCCGCGGCCTCCAGCGGTGCCGTCGCGCCGTCGCGCCCCGCGCGCGCGGCATTGCGCCGGGCGATGACACCGTCGCCGGCCCCCTGTTGGGCGAACCAGCGCCGGTTGGCCTTGTCATAGTCGCCCGCGTCCAGCGCCGCCTGCCGGGCCGCCTTGGTCGCGGCATCCGGCGCCAGCGCCTGGGCGGTGTGGGCGACCGCGTCGGCCGAGCTCATCCCGGCCTTGGCCGCGTTCGCCATCACATAGGCCCGCGCTGCATCCGGTGGCGCTAGGCGCGACGTCACACCCTCGCCGACAACCCCCAGCTCGATCATCGCCTTGGCCGCCAGGACCTGAAATTCCGGTTGGCCGCTGGCGAAGGTCTCGACGATCTGGTCGGTAACGAAATCGGGCACGTTCCCGTCGAAGCGCCGCGCGGTATCGGCGATAATCTGCGGCGTCGCGTCCGTCGGCTTCTCAAAGGCCTCCCGGGTATAAAGCGCAAACCATGCCTCCAGCGCCCGCTGACCGTTCTCGCTATCCCGCGCGGGGCCCTTGCCGTCGCGCATCAAGTCCATGTCGGCCAACAGTTCCTGCTGGCGCCGCGCCTCGGCGTCCTTCTCCTCGATCCGTTTGGTCAGCCAGTCGATGTCGCTCTTGCGCAGCCAGTCCATTTCCTCGAGCCCTGCAAGCGACAGCGCCCCGCTGTCGACTTGCGCGCGCACCTGCCCATAGTCCGCGGCGTAGCCGCTCAGGTCTTCGAGCTTGGCCGCACTTTCCTGGCGGTCGAGGACGCGCGCGCCCTCGTCGCGCCAGCGCGCCCGCGCACCTTCTTCCTTCCCCAGCAGCGCATCGAAGCGGCCCTCGTCGAGGCCCGCCAGGAAGGCTTGCGGATCGCGCGCCATCGCCGCGCGGCCGAACTGGTTGGCGTAGGTCGTGCGCGCGGCGGCCTGGCGCCGTCCCGCCTCGGGCGCGCCGAACACGCCGGCGCGCCGCCCGTCGTCGATCAACCCGTAGATTTCCTGAATGTTGTTGAAGTGTTCCGAAACCTCGCCCGGCGCGCTCGCCTTCGCGCCGAGCGCATTGATGGCTTTGTCGATGACGGCGCCTGTATCGCGCATCGTGCGCTGGTGCGAGACCTTCGTCGCCTCGCCCACCGCCGCCGCCAGCTTGCGGTCGAGCCGCGGCGCCAACTGCGCGCGGTCGTCCTCGTCGCGGATCCGGCCCAACGCGTGGTCTCGGGCTTGGCGCAGCGCGGTTACCTGCGCGTTTTCACCGCTGACGCCGGTTGCGGCCATCAACCCAGGAATGTCGCGGACGTTGGCGTCGAAACCGGTTTCCGCCTCGACTAAATCGATCTTGCGGCGCGCCGACGCCTCGTTCTCGCGCAAGGCGCGCGTCACCTCCCGGCCCGCCTCGATGAACTTCGTCCCGACGCCGATCACCCCGAGGATCGACTGATCGAAAGCGCTATCCGCTACGGCCGCCCGCGACCGTGCGTCCGCGACCATGTCCTCGCCCGCCGCCATCGCGCGAAACCGCGCATCGCCCTTTTGCCGCAAACGCCGCGCCATTTCCGGCAATCCCGTCGCCGAGGAATGGGTGTCGTAGACCCCAGGCCCCGTCCCACCCAACGATGTCGAAGAAAACATCCGGTCGACGCGCATGGCGGCCCCTCCGTCCTAAGCAAGCGGTTAGTGATTGATCGAAGTGAAAGCGGAAGCAAAAAGTTCCCCACGCCCGCGATACCCAACGGACGCCGGAGAAGGGGGGAAGAGAGAGAGAGAGAGAGAGAGAGAGAGGGAGCAGTGTATGTGTGTGCGAGTGTAGGTCTGCACGCGTGTGTGTGAGGCCGGGAAAACCCAAGACAAAACCAGCTCATCCTGAGGAGGGCCGCGCAAAGCGCGGCCCGTCCCGAAGGACGCGCCCGAGAGCCATCGCCCTTTAAGAAGACCCCGCCCGGCAAGACCGCGAGGCAGACCTCACACCCGCGAACGGGCGAGGCTCACCCGCGCCGCGTTACTGCCCCAACAGCCGCGGCCGCTGCACCAAGGGCCGGGTCAACAACCCACGCGGCCCGGTCGGATTCTGCCGGTCGCGAATGACCGCCGCCCGCCGCCGCCGGTCATTCGCCGCATCGCCCTCGGCCTGCGCATCCTGCGCCGCACGGTCGGCGACCGCTGTGTCGACAACCGGCGCCGGCATCCGCTCCTCGGGTGGCAACGGCACCACCGGCAGGGGCGCTAAGACCGGCTGATTCACCCGCGGCGGCCGCTCCTCCGGCGGCAACGGCACCACCCGAAGCGGCGGCGGGGTTTCGCCGATCTCGTTGAAACCTGGGTCGGGCGAGGCATCAATATCAGTATTTGAGAATTGTGCCCCCGGGGATGCCGATGAATCTAGCCCAAAATCCGCAGCACCCCCATGGTACCCAAGACTAGCGAGTGACGGTTGGCCGAAACCAAAATCCACTCCGAAGTCCGTAGCGCTATCGCTGAAACCAAAACCTTCAAAGCTCGGCAATGCCATGTCGAATCCTTTCTAATCGTTGCTTGAGTCAGCTAAGTTGGCGTGATGAGGCGTCGGTTCATCTTTGTCTTGGTCGCACTTCTTTGGCCAACCGTCGGCCATACCGCCTCGTACGACGAAATTGTTCGTCAGTTCGATGCAATTGCGTTTTCCGACGAAGGCGGCAACTACGCCGACAGTTTCAGACGGTGGCCCAGCGGGCGACACATCCGAATCCGGATTGACGGGGGCGGGGAACCCTCAGCGTTGTTACTAGGGGTGCTCGATGAACTCACCGCGCTCTCGGGCATCAGAATGACCGTTGCCGAACCTGCGAATGTTGTCGTCTCATACGTACCGCGCGGATGTTCGGGTCAAACCAACAACTTCAGGGGCACCGTACGCATCAGCACAAATAGCCTGCGGGCCACCCGCCGTTGCACCCACGAGGAACTCGCCCAACTGATCGGCCCCGCCAACGACGCGTGCCACTACCGCCCGTCGATTTATTGCGGTCGCGACGTCATCGAAAGATTCACGGACGCCGACAAGATCATCCTCCGCACGACATTCGACCCGCGCCTACGGAGCGGCATGACCCGCGCGGAAGGCATGCCCATCGCCCGGCAACTCATCCGCGAACTCTATGAAGAGGCCTACGGTCCGATCGACAAAACCCGACGACCGGACGACGAAGCCCAAGAGCCCCTGTCGCTGCCTTGAACCTCAGGGCAGCGCCCCGGCGCACCCCAGAAACGACAACGCCGCCCGGTAGGGGGCGGCGGCAAGCACTTCAATCGCGATGTTACCGGGAGTCTAACCCGGCGTGTCCCCGATGGCCAATCACGATCCCTGTCCCGGCCATCACGATTGCCGTCCCCACCGTCGGGGCGGCAACGGCTAGCCGGCCGTCTATCGCGAATAGTTGAAAGACAGGCACCGTGAGGAACGCCAGGGCGAATGGCGCAAGGGCCCAATCGCTCAAGTATCGAAGAATGCAACGCTCGCCCCTCCCCAGGCGAACGCGAGTAGAGTGGATCGCGCTTTTAGAGCCGGGCTCACCGGCGCATCTCGGTCGGCTGCCGTCAAGCACTACGGGGCAGGCGGCATCCAGACAAACGGTATCAAACGCGCCGGGTCGACGTCGAGCGTCACGGTACGCTGCGCGCCGTTCCCTTCGGCTTTCCCACGTAAGCCCCACCACAAGACGCCCTGTTCGTCGTGCCACCGCCACGACGCACACAAGCCGTAATCCGGCGGGAGATGCTGGCAAGCGATGTCGTCCGCCGACGCCCCAGCATGGAGCCAACCGCCGACCGTCGGCCGCAAAATCATGTAGTCCGGCGAAAAGTCGGGATTACTCGTGCAGCGCCACCGCGCGCGCGCCGTTTCGCAGAACGCAGCAACGTAGGACACAAACACCCAACCGGGCTGGGCCTGCGGCGGCCCGGCAAGGCGGGCGGCGTCCGTGGCTTCGATCGCAACCAGGGACTCCAGAACATAGGCCACCGGCCGCTGGCCCGGGGTAAGGTCGCCGTGGCCCGGCAAGGCAGGATACCGGCGCAACCCGGTAGCCGCGCACACGTCCCGCCGCTCGAGATAGAGACACGCCAACACGGTTTGCGCCGCACAGAGCGGGGAATCGCGCAGGCCGATGCAGTGGCCCGCGTTCACCCGGTCGCCCTCCGCTACAAGCAACGGTTGCCCCGCCATCCCAGGTACCGCCGGCAATGCAAGGGAAATGGATTGTGGCGCGATATCCAGAATAACCAGATCGTCGCGTGTTAGGTGCACCGCCTCCGCGGGCACCGGGGGCCGATCCCGCGTCAACGCGGCAAATGCCGGCCCGAATACGTCGTGTTCGCGGTTCGACGGGCAGTCGCCGCTCCACAACCGCAGAAAACAGATGTCGTCGAAACCGTCGCGCCAGCCGGCGAATCGCCATCCCGCCGCCGTCGGTCGCAGCACGAAATAGACGCTACCCGTGCCGAGCGCCGGATCGCATTGCCAAGTGCCGCGTGTCGTCAAACACGTCACGTAGACATATTCGACATAGCGCCATCCGGGTTCAGCCGGCGGCGGCCCGACAAACGCTGCAGCGGTTTCCGTATCCAGCGTCGCGGTGACGCGCAACCGAAACAGCCGCGCGGCCCCGGCCTCGGCCTCATCTTGACCCGAGTCCATGACTTTTCCAGCAGCCGGTAACTCGTCATAGAAACCAACCCGGTCGCAAGCCCCTCTCATGCGCAACGTGAGGCAGGCTAGAATTGTTTGGCCTGCGCATTCGGGTGTGTCGATCCGCCCGGCGCAGTGTTCGCGGTTCGCCCAACTGGCGCCAGCCACATTTGGACCGGCCAAAAAGACGTCGCCGCGCGTCGGCACCGGCTCGGCGTCCATTGGCACGTTGGCGAAACACAGCGCCATAAACAGGCCCGCCAAGGCCGCGGTCCGCTTCGTCACTGTCGTACCCGGATGGTCACACCCAACGCCTCGAACACGGGCGTGGGGTTCTGCACACTGCATCCTTGCCACGGTAGCGGCAGGCCAGGCGAGGGCGTGCCCGCGCACAACCACAGTTCGAGGTGAACGTGATTTTCGATATCGACATAGCGCCGACCCAATTCTTGAACCCGCCCAATTGCCATTCCAGCATCGACGCGGGCGCCGATCCTTAGACTCGGGTGCGGCTGGAGGTAACGCCAGCGAAAGACGTATGGCGCGCCGTCCACGGCGATTTCAACGTCGCGAAACCCATATTCCAGCGCGGCCGCGCGGTCGAATCCGATGCCGAGATTGGTCACCGTCCCCGAGATGGGGGAGCGGACAACCCTTCCTGGCGCGGACAGGTCGTCGACGCCCTCGTGACGTACCTCGTGGGCCAGGGCCGGCGTCGTGAGCAGCAACAACGCGCCAAACGCCATGGAGCGACGCACGGGAGACGTCACTTCTGACCGCGCCTGAGCCATGGTTCCGGATCGACGGCCACACAACCCCGATTGGGCGGCGTTCGCCCTTCGTCAAAGGGTATGCCCTTGCAATCCCAAAGCTCGATATGAAGGTGGTCCTTCATCTTCGGTCCATGTTTCCGGGACGGTCCAAGAAGCCGCCCCACAACCTGCCCCGCTTCAACGCGTGCGCCGGCGCGTAAATCCGGCGTCGCGTCGACATAGTGTAGCCGCACGGTATAGCGCCCGTCTTCGCTTTCTATGTCGACGATGCGATGCGGCGGGCCTGTGTAGGCGTCATCGGGATTATAAGCCAACCGCTCGGTCCCTCGCACAACGCCAGTGAACGGCGTGCGTATTTCCTCTCCGTCCGAAGCAAGAATATCGAAACCCTTGTGCGGCCCGTGGGTCCGTTTTGCACCAAAGTGCCCCAACCCTTCTTCGTCATCTCGTTTGATGATTTTCGGAACCGGCGCGGCGGGTGCCACGAGATCGGACGACCCTGTTGCCAAATGCTCGATAGTCGGTGTTGTCAGCTGACCACTCCGCTGTTCAATTGTATTCAATGGGGAGATCGATTGATCGGCGTGGCGCACTTGCGTGGCGCTCTTTCGATCAGGATTTATTCCGCCTTCGATCTGATTTGGCGCAATGGGTTCATCTCTGCCATGGTGCTGTAGTCGATTTTCTTCGCTGGCAAATGGGATTTGGCGGGCAGGTTCGGCAAACCCCAACGCCGCATCAAAATCGGATCGTTGAACCGCCGAACCTTGGGCTTTAAGCCCTCGGCCTAGGGTAAGGTTCCCCAATTTCGACGGCGGCGTACTTTCCGCCTTACGAAACAGCTCGCGTCCGAAGCGCCAGGCAAGATCGGGCACGGTGCCCGTTTGATACGGACTCTCGCGACCGTCGCGCCAATCGCGCCGCCAATCTTCCGGCGTATCCGGATTTCGAAATCCAGCCATCGTTACTCTCCCTTCCGACTCCTATGCACCGGCCAAATCGGTTTTCTAGCAATGGTCGAATCGCCGCCGAGGCGCCCTCCCCGCCAACGCGGGGAGGGCATTCCCCTTACGAATGCGCGATCACCACATACCCATCGAGGGTCGCGGCGTCGGGGATCGTGCCGTCGTTGACCTGGGCGGTCAGCGTCACCCCGGCTTGGCTTTCGAAGGTGTAGGTCTCGGCGCCGCCCACGGTGCCGCCCGGGACCACGGCGCCGGCGGCCGAGACATCGACCCCGTCGTCGAGCCCATTCGGATCGGCCGCCACCGCCGTACCGTCGGGCGCGGTGTAGGCGAGCCAGCCCAAGTCCATCGTGCGCGCCGCACCCAACGCCGAAAAGGCGATACGCGACAGCGGCAGGACCACCGTGACTTTGCCCGCGGGCAGCGCCACGAGAGACGCAAGCGAGCCCGCATCGCCCGCCCCGCTTTGCGCAAAGTCGAACTCGAGCTTGCGCAAGCTCGCACCGTACTTATTGAGGTCGAGCGCGCCCGAACCGGCATCGATCGCCGTCACCTGCGCGCTCTTCTGAGTCGTTACAGCCATGGAAAAAATCTCCTTAGGTTTGAATTGATTGAAGGGCCCTCATCCTGAGCCTGCTGTCCTGCGCCGACGGCGCAGGACAGCAGAGCCGAAGGGCTATTCGGCGCAGGCGATTTCCACCACGCGGGCTTCCTCCATGCGCACGGCGCCCAGCGTCATGCACAGATAGACCTGCATGGCGTAGGACTTGTCCGACCGCTCGGTGATCTTGGTCACCACGTCTTCGCCGAACGCGAGTTTCATCCCGCGTTTTTGCCAGGCAAAGCACAGCCGGTCGCCGTTGCCGTCCACCGGGAGGCGTTCCGAATGGAGGAAGCGGAAGCCGAGGAACGAATCGATCTCGCCGTGCTTCAACGCCTTGACGGTGTTGTAGTCCGACGAGGTCACCTGGGTGTCGCCCAGCAGATCGTCGATCTGCTCGGCCGAGGTGACGATAAAACGATCCTCCTTCTCGACCTCGCCCTGATCCAACAGCTTGGCCGCGGCCCGCAGTTTGGTCAGGGTCAGGCCCGCCGCGCCCACACCGACCTGTTGGCCGGCGGGAAACGCTTGGGACCCGGTACCGTCCTTGCCGGTGATCGCGGTCGCGTTGAACGCGGCGATGATCACGTCGTCGATCGCCCGGCCCATCGCCATACCGCCGGCCTGGACATATTCGGACTGCATCGAGGACAGCATCCGCACCTGGTCCTGCCGGTCGATCAAGTCGGCCCACTCATAGTCGGTGAGCACGGCCTTGCGCCGGGTGTGCGGGGTTTCCACCAGCGGCGTGTCGCCGTGGCGGGTGGTACGTTTTTGCGCGGCCGAAGCGCCGATCAAATCGAAGTAGGCGGCCTCGCCCGTCACTTTCTCTTCCGAAACAGCGGCGCGCAGCCGTGACGTTTTTTGCTGCGCAAGCTGGATGACGTTCTCGCGGTAGTGCTGCACGAACGCCTGGGTAATTTGCGTCGACATCGGTTTCCTTTCCGTCTTGCAAGGGTTGAGACGCCGTTGAAAACGGCGCCAAGCGCGACCCAAAGGGGTGCCCGCACGGGGTGCGGACCCTGACCGGATCGCCATGTTCAAAAAGACCGGGCCGGCGGCGTCGCGCAGCGGCGACGACCGCCGGGTCCCCGGCAGAAGGGTTCCCGCAAAGCGCACCTTGCGGGGAAAATGTGGGCAACGCCGCCCGCCTCGGATCGGGCGTCGGATTTCCCGCCACTTCCGTGCATACTTGAGGCGAACAACGTTGAAGGAGGCTAAACGTGAGCCGTGCCGTCCTTATCGGCCTTGCCGTTCTTGCCGGAACGTTTGCCATCGCGGCCGTCCTCGCCCGGCCCAACTTGCCGACCGAACCGGCCCCCGAAACGGCGGCGCCGCCGACGGTGGACGCGATGGTCGCCCACTTCGATCAGCTCGCCTTCCGCGGCCATGGGCGCAACCGACTCTCGCGGTGGTTTGGCCCGATCTATCTCGTCCTGGACACATCGAGCGACCGCGAGCGCATTCCGGAGTTCAAAATCGACGTGCTGGCCATGGAGTTGCGCCGGTCGACCGGCTATTTCGCAGTCCCGGTCCTGAATCGGGATACCCAGTCGGCCGAAAATGCCATTCGCTTGTATGTTGGCGGCCCCAACGCCGCACCGCTGATCGAGCGGCGTTTTGACGCGGAAGGCTCAGACAATTGCGCCATGGTGCGGGTGCGCAGGCCGGAGGACGGGCGGCCCCATAGCGGAACGGTGGCGTTGACCGGAGAGTTCGCGGAAGAACTCCTGTCGCCCTGCCTCCTCTGGGGTGTTGCGAGCATTCTCGGACTCCAAGCGCCCGCGTGCGTGGTTCGCCCCTCGCTTTTTTGCGACGCGGACCCGAAGGATCAGGTCTACCCCCTCGATCTCCTCATGCTAGAGGCGCTCTTCCATCCGAAGGTCGAACAAGGGATGACCCGCGCCGACGCACTCCCCATTGTTCGGCGCTTCTTTATGGAAAAGATTCAGGCGCTCCAGACCGCGCCCAACCGGCCCGAAGACAGCGACCCGCACGATCGCCCAAGCCCCGCCTAGCGGGGTTCCCAGTTGCGATAGCCACCGACCTTTTCTTGGACCGCCCGGCGTTGCCGATCGTTCTCGGCAGCGTCCTCGCGTGCCTTTTGGGCCAACTTCCCCTCCAGCCACTCTTTAGGCCCAAGTCGTTTCGGTGCCACATCGACAATCATGCCCGCCTGTTCGGTTATGAAGTCCGATCTCTTACGGGGGAACAAATCCAAAGCGGCCGTCGGCCCGGTCGCGAGGTTCATAATACTCTTCGCGACATCGCCGCCCATGCCCAGGCGGGCACCCCACTTCTCCGAACTATCGACCTTGATGCCGGCCTGCTCGGCACGCTCAAACGCGGCGTCCCAATTGGAGAGCTGGATGTGAGCAAGGAAAGGCGGAAACAGGCCCCAGAGAAATTTTTCTGTTGGGCTCAGAGATTTGGGATCGCGAGGGTTCCTACGGGAGAGAACTTCGTGCTTGTAGGCGTTATTGTACAAGCTATTCGGCCTACCGGCAGTGTTCTGCTGCGCGCCCGTCAACGCACCGCTAAGGGCCGGGCCGTACTCTTCGGGAATGGCCTGCTCTTCGGGAATTACCTGCTCTTCAGGATAGGCACGCGCGTATAGATCCTCCATGTCGCGGGTGGCGGTGGGATCTCCCGCATGGAAAGGGTGCGCCCCATTGGCGCGGATTTCGGCGATCCAACGTTTGGCGACATCCGGTGTCATCATGGTTCTCTCTCCTTGGAATAATGTTTTGAAAAGTTTTGGACCGGCATGGACGCCCCCACACGCGGCAAGCCTTGAGCCTCCCGGCCGGGCCCCCTAGAGTCGGCGCTATGCGCTGGACCCCTGTCGTCATCCTGTTGATCGCCCTGGCGGTCGCCGTCGTCGTCGCCCGGGGTTTGCCCGAGGACACCGCGAACGTGCGCGACCCAAACGCCAAGCCGACGCCGGTCGACGCCGCCGCCGAAGCCGCCGCGCCGCCCGCCCGGACCGACTAACCCGCGCCCGCCCCGCCGCCGGCGCGGGGCCACACCGGCGACACCGGCCCCATCGGCAATCCCGCCGACAACGCCGACCCAGGCGACCCAGGCGACTCCGCCGACAATGTCGATATCGGCGGCCCCGCCGACCACGCCGCTACCCCGGATAGGCGATCCGGTACAGCCCTTCCATGTCCGCCACCGCCAACCTGTGCGCCGGGTGCGCCCCGTCGTGGTAGGGATGCGCGGCATCGCTCCGGATCGCCCGGATCGCCGCCAACGCTTCGTGCTGCACCGCCGCGTCGGGCGCGACGGCCGCCTCGTCCTTGCCGGCGAGCCGGCTCGCGATCAAATGAAACGAATACAACAACCGCGGATCGCCGATCAGCCGCGGCCCAAACCCCAGCTCCGCCATCAACCCCGCCGCCGTCGCCACATTGGCATCGAAACAGTCGCCCCACTCGGCCACCAGTTGCTCCATGCCGAGGGCATGTTCGTAGGTGGCGCGCGCATCGACCTCCTGGCGTTCATGCAACATGTCGCTGACGAACCCGGCGAACGCACGCGGCGCAATCTCGCGCCGCTTCGCATGCCGCGCCGCGCGCGCCACGGCCACCTCGTCGACCCCAACTCCCTCGGGCGGCGCATAGATGAAATAGTCGGTCGTTCCGTCGCCATCGACGTCCACCGGTTGCAAAGTTCCTGCTGCGTTCATCGCCAACTCCTATTTGCGATCAAGTTGAAAAGACCGGACGCACCCGCGTCCGCAACACCCAACCCATGGGTGAAGAGAAAAAGTGAGAAGTGAGAAGTGAGAAGTGAGAAGACGGCACCGAACGGGCAAACCCCTGACAAGACCACGTCATCCTGAGGAGGGCCGCGCAAAGCGCGGCCCGTCCCGAAGGACCCGCCCTAGGCCACCGCCGTCCAAGAAGGACTAGCCCAGCAAAACCGTCTGACGGATATCAGGGCCACAAAGCGGTGCAATGCGCGCCCGCGCCGCGTTACTGCCCCAGCAGCCGCGGCCGCTGCACCAGGGGCCGGGTCAACAACCCGCGCGGTCCTGTCGGGTTCTGCCGGTCGCGAATGACCGCCGCCCGCCGCCGCCGCTCATTCGCCGCATCGCCCTCAACCTGCGCATCCTGCGCCGCGCGGTCGGCGACCGCCGTATCGACAACCGGTGCCGGCATCCGCTCCTCGGCCGGCAACGGCACCACCGGCAACGGCGCCAAGGCCGGCTGGTTCACCCGCGGCGGCGACCGCTCCTCCGGCGGCAACGGCACCACCCGAAGCGGCGAGGGTGGCGTTTCGCCAACCTCGTTGAAACCTGGGTCGGGAGCACCAACCGCTTCCGAACTACCGCTGTCTCGGCCGAAATTCGGCGAGTCCAGGCCGAAGTCCATGCCGCTGCCACTTAATCCCAGTCCATCGAATGTGGGCTGGCTAAACCCAAAATCTAGCCCAAAATCATCTGCGACGCCGTCGAAGCCAAGACCGCTAAAACTTGGAATAGACATGTCAGTTCCTTTCCTGTGATTGCCTGTGATCGGTTAGGATGCCCATATGCGATGGGTTGCCTTGATCGCCCTCATCACGATGGTTTCCGCGGCAAGCGAAGCTGCGTCATACCGTCAGATTATGCGCCAGTTCGAAGCGATTGCTTTCTCCGACGAGGGCGAAACATATTCGGATCGCTTCGAACGCTGGGAAGGGCCACCGGTGAAAATTCGGGTGCGCGGCCAGGCACCCTCGGATCTTCTTCTCGCGGTGATCTCGCAGCTATCGACCCTTTCGGGGATCAGCATTGAGGTCCGTGAACCAGCGAACGTCATCATTGAATACGTCCCTCAGGGTTGCAGCATCCATGCCTCAGGATACCGAGGCAGAATTCGTATCAGCACGAGGAACCCTCTATCCACTGTCCACTGTACCTACGAAGAACTCGCCCAACTGATCGGCCCGGCCAACGACGCTTGCCACTACCGCCCGTCGATCTTCTGCGATTCCGACTTCCCGGAAGCTTACACCGACGCTGACAAGATCATCCTCCGAACGACTTTCGATCCGCGCCTACGCAAAGGCATGACACGCGAAGAAGGCATGCCCATCGCCCGCCAAATCATCCGCGAGCTTTACGAAGAACAGTACGGCCCGATCCGCGACGAAGACGGTGAACGCAACTCCCAGACCGACTCCGAGAGTACCGATGCCCTTTCGCTGCCTTAGACGCAGCGCCGTTTCTCCGGGACTCATCTTTGTCCTAGCCGCACTTCTTTGGCCAACCGTCGGCCATCCCGCCTCGTACGACGAGATCGTTCGGCAATTCGCCGCGATCGCGTTTTCCAGCGAAGACGCAATGCCAGGTACGATCCGCCGCACGAATGCGTTCGAACGTTGGTCGGGACCACCCGTTCTAGTGCGTAGGTTCGGTCGCATCGATCCGGTCATTCACGACGTTCTCGCACAGCTTCGTGTGCTGTCCGGACTGGACATCAGAATTGCCGAACCGGCCAACGTTTTTGTTCATTTTGGGCGTTCGCAATGCCGAGGACTAGGGTACACAGACCGTGTTGACGTGACGATCGGAACGATTTCGACCGTCCACTGCGTCTATGAAGAACTCGCGCAAACCATCGGCCCTACCGACGACGCCTGCGAGTATCGCCCCTCAATCTTTTGCGACCTCGACTTCCCCGTGACCTACAACGAAGCCGACAAAATCATCCTCCGCACGACATTCGACCCGCGCCTGCGCAACGGCATGACGCGCGAAGAAGGGATGCCCATCGCCCGGCAAATCATCCGCGAACTCTACGAAGAACAATACGGCCCGATCCGCGAGGACGACGGCGAACGCGATGCCAAGACCGACGCCGAGAGTACCGACACCCTCTCGCTGCCTTAGCCGCCGCCCTTCCCCCCCAGCCCCTACCCCGCGCCGCCCGGTGCGTCGGCCCGTGTCGCGGCGGCGGTCATCTGCCGGATCCGCAACACCACACCGCGTTGGGCCGAGCGGGCATGGCTCTCGGTCGGGTCGCCCACCACGTAGGTCGCGCCGCCGAACAGTCGATCGAGGTCGGCCAGCACGCGCTCGCCGGCGGGGCCGCTGAACACCGCGCGGTAGTCACGCAGCAAGCGGGCGAATGCAGCCTCGCCCATGTCGCCGCGCGCGCCCTGCGCATCGATCGCGGCGTGGGCCGCAGCCCAGGGATCGCCGCTCATGCGCCCACCCCTTGGCGCAGCGCGGCCAACCCATCGTCCGCGCCGGCCCCCGCCGCCACGGGTACGCCCTCGCCGCCGCCACCATCGGCCCCCGCGCCTTGGACTTGCGCCACCGCCGCCTGCTGTTGCTGGCGCGCTTGCGCTTGCGCCGCGCGGCGTTGCGCCACCGCTTGGGGCGAGCGCACGTAGGCCGGTGGCAAGCCCAAAATCTCCGCCGCGTCGCGCGCCGCGGCCTCGGCATCGATGATGTCGAGAATCTGCGGGTTGGTCTGGATCGCCGCTTGGTTCGACGCATACCAATCCTGCAACGCCCGCAAGCGGTGCATCTTGGAGGCCTGCGCCAGCGGCGAGGCATACTCGATGTCCATCCGTTTGGCGGCCCGGAACGCCTGCGGCACCTCGCCCAGCGCGCCGGCCCGCAGCATCAGCATGAAACACCGTTCGACCAACGGATTGAGCAATTCCGATTCGAGCCGCGCCACCGTCGGACCGACGATGCGCAGCATTTCCTCGCGCCGCTCCAGCACTTCGGTCGCGGTCATTTGCGGCGAGTCCTTCATCCGCAATTTGTCGGCATGCATCCCGCGCATGATGCGCGCGCGGTAGTCGGCCTCCTTGGTTTGCTCGATCGCGACGTTGCCGCGCCAGTCGATTTGCGTCGGTTTGTCGTCGAGCTGCCCGTCCCAGTGGTTCTGCGCGCCGGGCGTGAGCTGCAACTGCCCCGACGCCAACGTTCCCTCCTTGATCAAGAACGGCGGGTACAACGCCAGCGGCAACGCCTCCAACCCATAGCGCACGATCAAGTTCAGCGTCTTGATATCGGGCAACGCCAGCATCGCCGGCGAACGCCCGTAAATTTCGCGTGCGGCCTTGGACCAGCGCGGCACATGGAACGGCATTTCCTCATAGCGGCCGGCCCGGACGACATGCCGTCCCTCGACCGCGATATAGGCGCTAGCCCACTCAAGGTCCTTGCCCAGCCGGCTGCGCTCCCGCCGCACCGTGCGGGGAAAAACCCCGTGCACAAAGTCGAACGAGCGCTCGCCTTTGAGGGTTTCCCGCGCCGCCGCGCGGATCGGGTCGGGCAGGTCGGCCAAGCCGAAATGCTGCGCGGCCTGGCGTGCGGTCAACGCGAACCGGCGAAACACGGTATCGACCGCGCCCTGCGCGTCCTCGTCGATCACGTATTCGGCGATCGGGATCGTCTGAAACGCAAACCCGTTGAACCCGACCTGACGCACCGGTTTTTCCTCGGTCAGCAGATTGGCGGTCCCCACCGTCACCAAGTCGAGCAACGTTTCGTGGATGACCGAATAGAAATTGCTGGCGCCCAGCTCCTCCAACAATTCCTCGCGCGCGCCATAGAGCCAGTCGCGCACGACCGCATCCTGCTCCAACCCGCGGGCGCGAAACGCGAACCACGGCCGGTCGCGCGGCGTCAGCGCGCTTTGCAACGACGACGCAAGGTCGCCCGCCGCCTGGGCCGCGGTGGAGTCGAACATCTTTTCGCTCCGCTTGGCGCCGGGGCTGCGCGCCACCGTCACGTCGGCCTTGCGCGGCAGCGTGACGTCGAGCACGTCCTGCCAATGCGCCTCCCACGTCCCGCGCCGCGACTTAAGGTCCTCGTAGCGCTGAATAATATCGTCGCCCGAGGGCGCGGTCGTCGGTTCGCTCATGAAATGCCTCCTGGGCTGGGCATAGGGATGGGTCGGAATGGATTGGAACAGCGAGTGATTGAGTGGAAACTGGGCGGCACGAACCGGACTACCGAAAACAAGCGAGGACGAAACGCTCAAACGGTGGACCGGATGGTGGTTGTCCTGGCCCTGGTGGGCATTCGGCATCTATTCGTTGATAGACTTCGTCTCCGGGGCAATAAGGAATTTCTAACGGCCGGGTTTCGACCGGTCTGCATCACCCCGGTGCGGTGCGTCTCGCCCGACGCAGGCCGATCGGAAACTGCCGACCCGTCCTATGGACGCTTCTTGTGGTAAGCGTCGCCTTCGGCTTGCCGGTGTTCGCGATGGGCGTCGGCAATATCGTCACGGTCCTTTATTTCGTGATGTCAACACCGTCGCCGTGATGTTAGCCCCATGACCGATCCCAACGCCGATCCCGCGGCCCCGCGCTACTGGACCAACAAACGCCTGGGGGCGTGGATCCGGTGGTGGCTGTTCTGGCCGATTTGGTTCTACGCCCTCGCAAGTCTCGCGGCGGCTGAAATATCTTTACGGCACATCGCGGGTTGGTAGCCCGAAGTGGGGTCGAAAACTGTCCATAAATGTCGTCAGTCAACTAGAATGACCGCGCACGTTATGACGAATACAAATCCAGATGCGGGCGCCGCGACACCTCTAAACAGCGCGAAAGGCCGCAGGTTCGTTCTTTGGACCGTCCTCGTCGCCGCTGTTGCGTTCGGCACATTGCTATTTGTGCTCAGCGCTGCAGCGTTGGGCGGTGTCTTTCTCATCATGATGCAGCTCTAGCCATGACCGAACCCAACGCCCTGCCAACGAGAACGCGCTATTGGACCGAGAGGCGACTTTGGGCGTGGATCAGGTGGTGGCTGTTTTGGCCGATTTGGTTGTACGGGCTGGCAAGTTTCGCAACGCTGAAGCTCACCCTCCACTTATAGGAGGTGGAATGACACACCCAGAACACGAAAGACTCGGCTTCGTATCCTGGAACCTTCACTGGCTCGCCTTATTGGCCAGCATCGCGTTCGGCATCTACATCCTTTGGATACCTCTCAAGATCGTGTTCTTGATCCTCAAGTTCGTCCTGAGTGGAGGTCTGTCGCAGTGACCAATCATCCCCGGTCGGTCTATTGGACCCGTCGCCGCCTGCGACGTTGGATTCGGTGGTGGTTGATGTGGCCCGCATGGATTCTCGGCGTGATGTTCTTACTGCGAGGGTGCCTCGTCCCGTTCTAACAATGCGCCCGGTGCATCACCTGAATACGGGCGCCCCAGTTGCTCGTTGTAGCTCTTGAACCTATGCCACGCCGTTTTCCTTCGGAAAGGGAATTGAACGGGCGTACTTTCGGGAACCGAACCCTTCAGCCCCATCGCTGACCGATAGCATCGCGAGGGCCAGATCTTCCGGCAACCATTCGACGATCGAACGCCACTCTGGCGATGCATGCTTTAGGTACATTTGAATCCTGGCTTGCCGGTGCCCAATATCTTGGAACCGAGTTGGATCGGTCGCCTTCATCCTGGCAACAGCGATCGCTGCCCGAAATGAACGAACGCCGGACCTCAAACCACCCGCCGCATAGCGCCCGCTCTTTAGGCTTAAGCGGACTTGCCGAATTTTCGCTCGCGTTTTCTGGTTGACCCGCGAATCTGTCTCAAACCGCTCAAACATGTCCTCAAGCTGCCTCACGGACTGCTCGGCTTTATCGACTGAATCGGCAAACCAGTCTGGAGTTACATCTGGAGAAACCTCTGCATTCGCATACACAAACTTGCGCCACTCTTCCTCCCTGGCTTGTTTTTCTTCTTGCTCAAGCGCCGTCCTTTCTAACTCTGCCATCTCGCCTATAGCCCTTGCTGAATCAACCGCTGCATTACTGCTGATAGGAGTCTCCTCGGGCAACCGCCGATCAGGGGTCTTGGGCATCGGCAGATTCCCCTGCTCATAGCCAATAGTACCGTCTCGGTCGATTTTCACGCCCGCGCTTTTCAGGCCGAGAGCATCATTGCGGCGGGAGAACGGAATTCGCGCGTCCTCGGGCACCGGCATACCTTCGGCTCTAAGCAGATCTCCGGCGTCGCCGCTATACTCAGGTGCCGGCTCCGGTTTCAAAGTCCGGAAATACCCAGAAACTTCATCGGTCGCCCCAGGATCGCCCTGCCAATAGGGGTGGGTTTGATCGGCATAGATTGCGTCGATGCGACGACGCGCCTCCATTTGCATCGGTGTCATATCCGACCCCCTTTCGTGGATGCGCTGCGTTCGCCGTCGGCCCCCGCCAAAAGACCGCGCCGCCTTACCTTGGGCCGCGCGGCGTCACGTGTGGGCGCACGCGGCGGGTCGATCAGTTCCGTGAGGGCCCGTTTGGCCTCGGCCTCGCTCATCGCCTCCACGGCGCGGCCGCGGAACGTCGGTGCTTTGGACATGGGGTCTCCCTTCGTTGAAAAACAATCCCCGCCCCACGGGCGGCACGGCGGCAGTGCGGGTTAACCCCGGCAGGCGGCCCGCGCTATTGGTTGTAGATCTCAAAGCGCGTCTGCGCCTGCCCGAGAACCGGCGCGCGCGCAGGCATTCCGGCGTGGCGGCGCATCATCGCGGCATAGCGGGTCGCGTCCAAAAGGTCGTCGCGTTCCTTTACCAGGCGCCCTTCCTTGCGGTGATAAAGACGGAACTCCTCGAACCAATCGCCCAGGTGATCGAACACCTTGAACCGCTCGGTTTCCATGAACCCGATCAGTTCGGTCAGCCCCGCCTCTACGCTGTCGCCGCCGCCGCTGGCTTCGTCGAACTGGGCGTGCACCTTCAACATCCGCAAGCCCTGGGTGCGATAGGCCTCGGCCAAGGTTTGGCCGGTCCCCTTCTCGTGCTGATAGCCATCCTTGGGCCACGCCCACGGCAGCCATTGCTTGCCCGCGCGATCGGCACCCCACGGCTTGATCGCCGCGGCATGAATCACCGGGGTCGCCGCGCGCAACCGATGCGCATGGGTGACGTAGAGCGCGTCGCCGTCGCGGTCCCACGCCACCTTGACCGCGGCAGTGGGATGATCCCATCCGAAATCGAGCCCGCCGATCTGCGGCCAATGCGCCGGTATCGCAAAGGCCGCCACCCGCAGCGCATCCTCGGCGATCGGAAACACGCGCCCCGACCCCAACTGCGGCACGCCCTTGGCGCGGGCATCGCGCTCGTGCGGCAAATATCCGGCCAGCACCGCCTCGCGTTCTTCGGGCGTGTAGTGCCCCGCATCGAAGATCGTCATCTGCGTCACATGCCGTGTCATTGCCTCTCCCCTGAACGTTCGCCCAGCGTCCCGCCAAGGGCGTCATCCTGAGCCGCGATCCAACGGATCGCGTGACGAAGCGTCATCCTGAGCCGCGATCCAAAGGATCGCGTGACGAAGGGCGTCATCCTGAGCCGCGATCCGAAGGAGCGCGTGACGAAGGGTGTCATCCTGAGCCGCGATCCAACGGATCGCGTGACGAAGGGGCCGCCAGGAACAACCGCACCACCTCGCTCATGCCGAGCAGCGGTGTAAACGTAATCAACGTGATACCGCCCGTCGCCTGGGTGCGCGTGCGCCCTTCACTATAGATGTCGAGCGGCGGTTCTTCGTCGAACCACACGCCGTCGAGCGACTCGCCCTGCCACTTGCTGCGCCCTTGGTCGTAGGACTTGAACGCCACCACCGATTCGGCGCCCGAGGCATGCCGCACTACAATGGCGCTCAGCGCACCGGGCGCATTACGCCCCTTCACCGTGCGCACGAGCGCCGTCTTCGGGATCGCGCCAGTACCCCACGCCGCCTCGTGGTGCGCCGGCCCCAGCAAGTGACGCTGGACGTTGTCGCGAGTCGTTTCGGCGGTATCGCTCGCGCTCCAAAATTTCACGGCATGGCCGAAACGCCGCCCGGTCCACCACGGCGGGTAATGCCCGGTCAGGTGAAACGACACCTCCATCGCCCCCGCCAAGCTCTTGCCAAGCTGATTGCCGGCCATGAAGAGGCGCTCGCGGTGCGCCGCCCCCGCCGCATGGAAAGCGACCTGGCGCGGATAGGGCCTATAGTGCTGGTTCCGGGTCGTCCGCGCCGTCGCCACCGCTTGCGCGGCTTGGGAAAAGATCCACGCCGGTAATCTGTCGGTATTCATCGAGGAGCGGGCCGATCCGACGCTGGAATTCGGCATGGTCCATTCCCTCGCTGTCGTTCGGCGTCTCGGTGCTGTTGGTCGGCGTTTCTTTGCTTGGCTTGGTGCCTATACCGTTTAGGGCGGCGCGCACCTCAAAGGCGTGCATCGCCACGCCCATCGCGCCCTTCTCCATCGACGCGAGCCGGATATCCTCCGCCATTGCATCCGCCGTCGCCCGGTCGAGCGGTCCCGCATACCGCCGGATCAATGACTCCGCGACGGCGTCGGGTATCGCGGCTGCAGCCTCCGCGGCCGCCTTGGCGGCGAGACGCGCCGCCTTCTTCTCCTCGCGCCGCGCCACGTTCGCCAACTCGCCGGGGTGCCCCCGTTCGGCGAGATACGCAGCGATCCGTTGCCGCACCGGCGCGATTTTTCGGCTGGTCGCCGCGTCGAGCCGCCCCATCGGCAGTCCATGGGCGGCAAGGTAAGCCGCTTTCGCTTCCATGCCCTGCTCCAGCATGAAGTCGGCCATCCGCCGTTCGACATCGTTCAGTGGTTGCTTTTGTTTGCTCACGATTCCTCTCCTTTGGATGACGCGGGCCGCGCCCTCGCCTAAGCTTGTCGCGCTCATGGGGTTGTTGCTCGGTTTGTTGACGCTCACCGCCGTCGTGTTCGGCGCCGCGCTGGTGTTTTGGGGCCTGTCCTTCTCCGCCCTCTACGGCGTGTGGATTTTTGCGATCCTCATCGTCCCGCCGCTGCTCGTCGCCCAGGGCCTCGGCGCGTTGACGATCCTCACCGGCAAACGCCTGCCGCGGTTCGGCCCGGCGTTGCAAAGCTATGTGGCGGGCCAAACCACGCCGTTCGGCGCACCGGCCCTCGCGACCGCGCTCGCAGGCCGGCTCCTCGGTCCGCCTGGACGGATTCTGCCGCCTTGGCCCACGACCTTCGCCCTCTACGCCGTCACCACGATCGCCCTAACCGTGGTCTGGGCGCTCGTGCAACCGGGCGAGGCCGCCCGTTTCTATTTCGGTTTGGACGGGACCGTCGCCTTTCCCCGCGCGCCCGAGCCCGCGGTGGCGCTCGCGATCAGATTGTGGTTGCTGACCGCCGCCGCGTTCTTCCCCGCGTTTGTCGCGGCACTGTCCTTGACCAAACACCTGCTGCCCAGCCTCGCATCGGGACCGGGGCGCGACCAGATATTGGCCGCCGTCGAACTCGCCACCGGCATCGCCGTCGCCGTTGTCGCCAGCGAAGCGCTCTACGTTGCCGCCGAGAACTGGGCCACCGGCCGCGAGGCATACGAACTCGGGAGCGTCGAGGCGTTGGCCGAATTCTGGCGGACAGGTTTCTTCCTGCGCGCCTATGTCGGCTACCCCTCTTCGGGCATCTTCTTCTACGCGGCCTTGGCCGTCCCGCTGTGGGTCGCCCTCATCGCCGCGGCCTCCAGCTTGCTGCGCGGCCTGACCCAACGCGGCATCGCCGTGCGCGGGATGGCGCGCTTCCACGACAGGCCGATCGAGGCCGTTGCCGCCATGGCCTTCCGCCTCGTCCTGCTCGTCAATATCGGGTTGGTCTTCCTGCGCGGCTACGGCACCGACCTTCGCGACCCCACGACCTACGACGCGGCGGCGGCGGGCGCCCGCCCGAGCATTGCCGCGTTGACCGCGCAATTCGACCGCCTCGCCTTCGGCGAAGACGACCGCGCCGTCATCGACAAGCGCACGACCTCCGTCGGCGTATCGGTGGTCGGCGACATCCCGTTGACGCCCCGCCACAGCGCCACGCTCGACACAACGCTCGCCGACCTTACCAGTCTCACGGGCCTAACGTTCGAGCGTACTGCGCGCGATGGCGCGCTGCGCATCGCGTATATGCCGCTCCAGGACATGAACCCGGTCCACTTCAATTTCGAACGCGGCCTCGCCGCCGGACCGCTCCTCACCGCCGTCTGCAGCGCCAGTCCAGACGGCGAAATTCTCCTCGGCCTCGAAAACGACGCCGACCTCAACGATAACTGCCTGCCCCACGAATTGATGCATGCCATCGGCTTCCCCGGCCACGCCTGCGCGGTCCGTCCCTCGGCCCTGTGCAACCGCGACCTCATCGCCCGCTTCAGCGACGCCGACCGCATCCTGATCCAAACCCTCTACGACCCCCGGCTCGTCAACGGCATGACCCGGCGCCAAGCACTGCCGCTCGTGCAGGAAGCGATCCAGGAACGCCTGTCGCCAGAGCCAGCGCCCTAGTCCGGCGCGGGAGGCACCCCAATCGGTACGAGTCGGCTCTAATCTCGGGCCTGACCAAGCGGCGGCGCTTCGCGGCCACCGCCCGATTCCCGCCCTCTCCCCTCCATAACCCCCACCGAACCCGATGGTTGGGAGGGGAATATCATGGTCGATCTCACGCTTTCGCAGGCGAAGCGCACGGCACGCCGGGGCCATCTGTGGCAAATGCCCGTGGCGGTCGTGGCCGTCTTCGCGGCCCTGGCGGTCTGGTACTTCTGGACTTGGTCGCTCAGCGCCGGCGAGGCGGGATGGATCGCGGCTTTGTTTGTCGTACCGCCCCTGCTGGTCGGCGGTCTCTTTGCCGGTCTCATCCGCCTCGCCGTTGCCGGCCTCGGTCACGACGAATTGCGCGACCTGCGCACCGTTCTCTATGGCGTGCGGCGGGCGCGCTGGCCTGCCTTCGCCCGGTTGTTCAACGCGATGCTCGATGTCCTTTTCGGCCCGAGGTTGATTTCCATCCGCGGCACCGTGGCCGGCGTGGCAATAGCCGCGCTCGCGTTCGTCGTCGGCGTGACGATCTGGGTATTGGTCGTACCGGGCGAGGCGTTGGCGCTGCTCGTCGAACACGGTCCGGCCAGCCGAACCGGCACTGATATCCGCGCCCGAACCGCCTGGTGGATCGCGACGCTCTTTCTCGCCGCCGTCCCGGCGATGCTTGCCGCCATTGTGGGCGTCCGCGTCGCGGCGCGGTTGCTCGGCGGGTGGATCGGCTTGCCCCTCGTCCCGGCGCTCGGCGTGGCGCTCCCGCTCGCCCTCTTGGTGTTGCTCCTCGGCGCCGCCGCCGCTCTTTGGGACGGCGAGATAGCCCCGCCTAGCTGGATCCTCGGCGTGGGGCTTCTCGAATTTCTGCATCCCCACTCCTGGACCCTGCGTAGTCCTGTTGCGGCCGCGCTTTACTCGGTGTTCCTACCCGGCGCGCTCCTACTCGCCTTGGCCTTTGGGATCGGCACCGTACGCGTCCTTGCACAAGGGGCTGGACCGGTGACATTTGCCACGCGCCGCCACCCCCTGCGCGCCGCCCTGCTGGTCGTTTTAGGCATCTGCTTCCTCGCCAATGCCGCTATTGTCTTCGCCCGGGCCGAGGCCGCGCGCGAACACCGCCACGACGACCGCCGCCTCTCACCGGCCGCCTTGGCCGAACCGAGTTCGCTCCTCGCCCAGGCCGCCCAACTGATCTTCGTCGGTGGGGCGCCCACCTTTCACAGACTGCCACCTGGCCCGGTCCAGGTGAAAATCGTGGGCGACGACTGGGTCCACCGCCGCTACCGCGAGTCTCTCGCCGCGAACCTTGCCGACTTCAGCCGCTTGACCGGGCGTCGATTCACGTTGGAACCCGACGCGCGTACCGCCCAAACGCTGACCATCGCCTTCGCGCCGCTGCGCCAGATCAATTCCTGGGGTTGGCGTCGCGGCCCAGGCCTCGCGGCCGGCCTCAGGCGCCCCGGTACCGTGCGCTGCGCCGCGCTCCCAAGATTAGGGCGCATCGTCATCGGCAGCGACCTGCCGCCGGCAATCATCCGTCGCTGCATTGCCCACGAGCTCGCCCACTATGTCGGCCTCTTGGGGCACGGGTGTTTCGCTCGCCCATCGGTTCTTTGCTGGCTCGACGATGTCGAAACCCTCACCGAGTCCGATTCGCGGATCATCGCCGCCCTCTACAGCCCGACGCTCGAAGCAGGCATGACGCGCGACCGAACGATGTGGATCCTGCACCGGATGCCAGACATGACTGCCGAACCAGGCGTCCGTTAACGCCTGTCACTGAAGCGTGCCTGGAGCTGCCCGCAGCCGCTGCTTGTACACGCCGCCGCACGGGGCGAATCCGGTCCGGGTCAGGAACCGGCCCACCGTCTCCGGATTGATCCCGGACGAGGTCGCGATCGTCGCCTCGATGCACCCGTTCGCCGCTGCCCAGTCGAGAAAATCGCGCACCAGCAGCAGTGCTGCGCGCGACCCCCGGAGTGCCGGCAACACGTACAGCGCGACGTCGTTCGCTTGTTTCCCACCGTGGAAATACCAGGTGCCGATCACCCCCACCATGGCACCCGCAAGGCGTCCGCCGGTTTCGGCCACAGCAACCCGGTTGGCGTCCGCCGCGATCCACCGGTGCAGATTGAATCCAGCCCGCAACGCGTCGAAGGGGAGGTCATGGTAGCGACTCTCGCGATGCATTTGACTCCCCAACGCAACAAGCGCCGATACATCGCGAGCAGTCGCGGTCCGTACCTGCATCTATTCCCCCAGCAGGCGCGGCTGGCGCGCCGTCGGTCGAACCCGCAACCCCATCGGCCCGGTCGGATTGCTGGAGCGCCGCAGCACGTGATTCAGACGCTTTTCGTGATCGGCCGTGTGCACCGCCAACGACGAATCGTTTTGACCCAGCAAGTGCGCATGGATGTCTTCCTCTGAATCCGCCTCGCGCGCACCGGTACCCGTAGCCCGTCGCGGCCACGGCTGAGTGTAGAGAAAGTCGTCCGGCCCTGCCGGCACGGCGGGCAGCCTAGGACCGTGCCGCTTGTCGGTCGCTGGCTCCGGAGCGGGGGGACTTGGTAGGCCGCCCGTTTCCGGCGCCTCGACCGGTCCGCCGAGCGAGCCCCCGCCGGAGGACGGACCGCCGCGTCCACTCATGTAGCCGTGTGCTGCATCGGCCCCGCGCCCAACCGCCATGGCAAGGGCCGCCGTCGACCCACCGCTGGCAACGAATCCGACGGTCTCCGCCGCACCACGCAGACTGAACCCGTAGTCCGTATCTTGGTACTGCACGCTTCCGTCGGCACCCCGCGCAAACCCACTCGTCGTGATTGCGACCGGACCGACGTAGCCTTGCTGCGACACGGGAACGTGACCAACGGGCGGGACTCCGAGCAACGATGCTTCATAGTCCATGACTTCCTGCTCGCTTCCGCTCGGCGCATCGAATCCGCCAAAACACATATCCGCCCCCTACGCCACCGGCGGCGCGTCGCCGCCGTAGACCAGCGCGTACAGCGCCTCCATGTCCTGCACCGCCGCCGCGTGTTCCGGTGCATCGCCTTTGTTGAAGGCATGGTCCGGATCGCCGCGAATCGCATCGATGCGTCGCCGCGCTTCCTGGGCCGAAGGCGAAAATCCGTCGTGGCTCGCACCGATGATCGAGGTGTCCTCTCCCAAAGCCTGTCCGACGGAAAAGAAGTGAGCGAGTGCCGCCGGGTCGCGCGCGGTCGTTTCGGGGAACCCAAGGGCCCGCATCGCCCGGCGCGCAACCTCAGCGTTCCCGTCGAATCGCGCCCCCCATGCCTGCTTCAGGGCGACCGCGGCGTCGCGGCGCTGTCCGTCCTGCGCGCTGCGTGCCGCTGCCGCCCGTTCGCTCTGAAACCCCAGAACGTCCTCGACGAAACCCCGATACTGGCGATTGTTCAATCCGTGCTTGTGTGCCGCTTCAGCCGCGCGCGCCAGGATCTCCCCGTCGACATCCACACCGTCGGGGATCGCGGGCGCATCGTACCCGGCGGCTTCCTTGGGCCGCCCCAACCGGTCGTATAACCGGGACCAGGCGGCCTCGCCGTCGCGGGCGCGGGGTACCGCAACCGAGCGCCCCTGATAGCGTTCCAAATCCTTGTAAGCGTGCGCCAATGCATCCAGCGAGTCATAGCGCGCCAACGTCGCATCCTCCCGCAGGTCTTCGCCCAGCGACTCCCGCCAATCGGACGGCGGCGGCGCTGCGGTGCCGGACTCGATCTTCGCATCGGGACGCGTGTCGCTCTCTCCGTCGATCATCGTGGTCTCCTTGTCGGGTTGGAAAAGAAGAACCCCGCCACACGCGGGCGGGGTTCAAGTCTGGGAGGGACAGCGAATGAACACCCGGCACAAAAAAGCCCGCCGGGGAAATTCGCGGCGAGCTAGGTTTTGTTCGAGTGTGACCGGAGTCTAGCGTTCGCCGTCCCCAAAGGAAAATCACAATCGCTGTCCCCGCGATCACGTTCCCGGTCCCCAGGAATTTTTTTGTCCCCGGCAACGTCGCTGCGCCCGCGCCGTGGCGGGCGCTTGGCGGCGATGTAAAGATCGAGGCCGCACTCGAGAATCTCTGTGGACCATCCGTTGCGCCGGCCACGCGTGCGATCGACGCTACGACACGCTTGCCCCTCGACGACGATGTCGATGATCGGCCCGACCGGGACCGCCAAGCGTTTCATGACCGCGACCCACGCGTTAAACCGTTGTTGCAACAAGATCGCGCGGTCGCTGTCGCTATTGCCGGTGCGCCCTCGGCTGCCCCGGGTCAAGTCGTACACCGCACCATCGACGGTCGAAACCGCGCGCATCGTGCGCAACCTTACCGGCCCGGTAATAATTTCGAACGCGGTACGAATATCGTGCGCCGCATCGACCTGTTCCTGCGTCAGGCGACCGCGTTGCAGCAACGTCCACAGCGGATCGGGCAGCAACCGCGCGACGGTTTGCGGCGTCGGCGCGATCTCGGGACGAAGATCGCGGTTTTTTCGACGGGCCCGGCGGGCACGGGCGAGACGCGAGCGGGCATGCGAGGCCATGAGCGAAGTCTCCTTATTCTGGGGTGGGGTGGGTTAGTCGAGAGAGCCGCTGCGCCGCGGCCCGACGTGCTCGGCCCGCAACCAGCCCTCGATAAAATCGCGCCCGTCGCCGTCGAACGCCGCATCCAACGGTTGGATACAGGCGCTCGGGTCATGGGTTGCCCGGCGCGGACGGGGCCGTCGTCCCCCGGCAGTCCTATGTCTTCCGCGAATTTTTTGGCGGCGACGAGCGTTTGAATGTCGGTATATATGCATAATACGTATTTCTCCCACATGATCGTCCCGTTGTCAACGTGTTTTGCGTGAGCATTCTTGCCGTCTCCCCAAAAACGCCGTAGGGTGCGTAAATCTGGGGGCGACATGACACACGACGACGATGACGCGCACATCACGGCGCGCTTGCGTGCCCTGCGGAAGCGCGCGGGCTTTTCCATGGAGGCCCTCGCCCAGCGCGTGGGCTACCGCGCCGCATCGAGCTACCAGCGCTACGAATCGGCCGAGCACTACCACAAGCCCTATCTTCCGACCGACCTCGTGCACAGTTTGTTGCAGGTCCTGGTTGGGCGCGGCACCCCGCCGATCACCCACACCGAGGTGCTGGACCTCGCCGGCCTCGCCAACATGGCGGGGGTCGCCGAACCCGTGTTCGAAGTGCCGTTGATTTCATGGGTCCAGGCCGGGCGCCTGACCGAAACCGTCGACCCTTCGGACTTCGGCGACGTGCGCGACCGCGTGGTCGTGCCCTATCGCCGTGAATCCCTGTTCGCCCTCGAAGTGCGCGGTAGCAGCATGAACCGCATCGCCCCGGCCGGCAGCATGATTGTGATCGACTACTACGACCGCGAGCTCGCCGACGGGAAGTGTTACATCTTCCGGGTGGGCGGCGAGACGACGTTCAAACGCTACCGCGTCAACCCGGCACGGCTCGAACCCGATAGCAGCGAACAAGGCCACGACACCATCTTTCCGCAAGACGGCATCGAGGTCGTCGGGCGGGTCGTTCGGGTAATCATTTCCAATCCCTAGGGAGGCCGCGCCGCGGCGCAACACATGAGCGAAAAACGCACTTGGTCGCAGGCGGTCCAAACGAAAAAGCACGAAGACGACCGCGTCCGCGTTTCGGAATGGCGGTTTGCGCCGGGCGCCGCGACAGGTTGGCACCGCCACGCGTTCGACTATATCGTGGTGCCGATGACGACGGGCCGCCTCCTGATCGAAACCAAACCGGGCGAAGAAGATTTCTACCGCGACCTCAGCGCCGGCGACCCTTACACCGGCCCGATCGGCGTCGAACACGACGTAATCAACGACAGCGACCAAGAAGTCGTCTTCATCGAAATAGAATTGAAGTAACGCGCCTTTTCGGCGCTCAGTCCTCCGCGGGCCGCACCGCCGTCCCCTCCGGTTTGATCCGGGTTTCGCGGAACGCGATATAGGTCGTCGAGGTGAAGATCACCGCACCGCCCAGCCACGTCCACACATCGGGAATCTCGGCGAACACCAAATACCCAAGCGCCGACGCCCAGATCAATCGCAGGAAATCGAACGGCAGCACCGCCGTCGTGTCGGCCTCTTTGAAGGCTTGGGCCAGCGCTAGATGGCCAACCCCGCCAAATCCCCCGACCAACAGCAAGAAGCCCAGTGCCTCCAGGGTCGGCCATTCCCACACAAAGAGCGCCGGGATCAGCGACAGCGGCGCCATGAACAGACCCATGTAGAGCGTGATCGTCAGACTCGATTCGGTCCGCGACAGGATCTTGATGATGATCATCGACCCGGCCCAGATGACCGAGGATGCGATGACGAACAACGCGCCGGTATTGACGACCGCAAGACCGGGTCGAATGACGATCCAGGCACCGACAAACCCGGCGATCAACGCCGCCCAGCGCCGCCACCCGGCCCGCTCCCGCAGGAACAGGATCGCCATCACCGTCGTGAACAGGGGCGCCATAAAACTCAAGGCAATGTTCTGGGCCAGTGGCGCCAGGGTCAGCGCCGTAAAAAAGAACATCATCCCGGTGGTTTGCAACGCCCCGCGCAACGCGTGCAGCTTCAACCGAGGCGTCCGCAGCACACCCAAGCCATAGCGGAACAACAACGGCGAAACGACCAAGAGGCCAAAGAAGTTCCGGAAGAACGCGACTTCGAACGGATGCAGTTCCTCAGCGACATGGCGCACCGTCACCTGCATGCCGGTAAACAGCAGGGTCGCGATCAACATAAAAAAGATGCCGCGAAAACGCGGCGAAATCGCGGTGAACTGACCAAACGCCATGATCGCCCAACCTATCACAGGGCCACCGGCAAACAATCGCCCGACCAACTGCAACGACACGCGCGTGGACCAAGCATTGCTTACCGCTTCGGTCTATGGTTCGGGCAGGAGACGTCATTCATGAAGCTACCCAGCCCCGCACGATCGTCACCCATGCCGCCCGCGGTGGCGGCCGCGTTGCGCGCCGAGGAGGTTGCCGGAGGCCGGCTCCTCAGCTACGCGCGATTCGCCGTCCTAGCTGGGCTCACGGTAGTGACCCTCGCCCTGCAGCCGGCGCCCTATGCCTATTACAATCTTGCCCCCATCGCACTGATCGCTTTAGTCGGCTTGATCCCGCTTGTCCTCCCAGGCGCCGGTGAACGGCGGCGCTTGCCTTACATGACCTTCGCGCTCGACGTCCTGCTGGTGACGCTCTGGATGTGGGCGTTCAATCCCATTGTCTGGGTCGGCTTGGTGCCGGAAATGCTCTTCGCGTGGGGCGTCGTCACATTCTATTTCCTCCTGATCGCCCTCGCGGCACTTTCGTACGATCCGAAACTGCCGTTATGGACCGGTGCACTCTCCGCCCTTGCCGTGCTGGTGATCTTTAGCGTCATTGCCACCCGCGACGGCGCGATCGACGCAATGATGGTGATGCTGAACGCCGGCGACCTACCGCCGAACTACCTGCAGTTCCCCAAGGCGGATCTCTTCTTCTTTGCGGCAATCCCGCGCATCCTCGAAGCCGCTGTCTTGCTCCTCGCCGCCAGCGTGATCGCAGTGGCCGTGCAGCGCTCCCGCCGACTCGTCGTACGCGAAGCCGAGGCGGCCCGCGGCCGCGCCAACCTCGCCCGCTATTTCTCACCGACCATTGTCGACGATCTTCTCACCACCGACGCGCCCCTGGGTCCGGTGCGCACCCAGCCTGTCGCCGTTCTGTTCGCCGACCTTGTCGGCTTTACGCGGGTCGCGGAATCCCGCAGCCCCGACGCGGTGATCGCCCTCCTGCGCGGATTTCATCGGCGCATGGAGGATGCTGTCTTCGGCCATGGCGGCACCCTCGACAAGTTCCTCGGCGACGGCCTGATGGCGACGTTCGGCACCCCGCGGGCCGGACTGAAAGACACCATCAATGCGCTGGCCTGCCTACGCGCGATGCTCGCGGCCGTCGACCTGTGGAACGCCGAACGCGCCGCGGCCGGCGACGATACGCCCCTCCGACTTTCCATAGGCGTCCATTTCGGCAACGTGGTCCTCGGCGACATCGGTTCCGAGCGCCAGCTCGAATTTGCGGTCATCGGCGATGTCGTCAACGTCGCCAGCCGCCTCGAGGAACTCACGCGCGCGATGAACGTTCGCGCGGTTGTCAGCGAACCCTTCGTCGACGCCCTCTACCAACAGGCCGGCGCCGAAACCGACGCCCTCTTGGTCGGCTTCGCCACCCACCCGCCGCAAACGCTGCGCGGGCGCAACGAACCTTTAGCGGTTCGTACCCTTGCCTAAGACCTCGGCCATCACCAGAATCAAGAATACCCGCACCGCGTATCGCAGGATCGCGGGCGGCAAGATCCATTTGAGTAGTTGCGATCGTAAAGGAGTTGCCCATGGAGACCCCGCTTAAGATCACCTTCCACAATATGGATTCGTCGCCAGCCCTAGAAACCGTAATGCGCGAGCGCGTCGCCAAGCTGGAACAGTTCTACGATCGCATGACCAGTTGCCGCGTTACCTTCGACGCGCCGCACCAGCACAAGACCCACGGCAAGCGTTATCAGGTGCGCATCGACATCGCCCTTCCCGGCGGTGCCGAGGTCGTCGTCGATCGCAATCACGAAAAGGACGGCGGCCACGAGGATCCCCAAGTCGCGATCCGCGATGCCTTCGGCGCAGCGGAACGCCAGCTCAAGGCCTTCGCAGACAAGCACCGCCGCTAGGGAACGTCCCGCCCCTCATCGGAATCGAGGAAGCGCCGCAAGACCGAGGCGACCGCCGACCGCCACCGCTCAGGCGTCGTAGAAATCGCGCAAGTAGCCGGCGATCTCGTCGGCATGGGTTTCCATGAACCCATAGCCGTACTGCAGTAAATCGATCACCTCGGCATTCTTCAGTAGAGGCTTGGCCCGTAGCGTGTTCTCCTCCAGCCCGTCCTTTGGCCGGAAGATCAACATCGGTTGGGCAATCTTCGGCAACACCGGATCCATGTCGTAGGAAAAGACCGCCGAATGCCCCCAATGCCCAAACGGGCCGCCGCGCAGCGCTTCGACGAAATTGCGTTCGACCTCGCGCATATCCATGTAGGGAGCGTATAGGCGCACCATCGAGTCCCAGCGTTTGCGCAAGTGCGACGCATCGTCAGCCGGCCCCTCATACGCCGAATGGGCGAGCCGTTCGGCACGTTCCTTGGCATTGAAATAGGGCACGGTGTTGAGCGCGACTTTGCGGATCAGTTTGGGATAGCGCACCGCCAAATCGACCGCGATCACCGCACCGGTGTGATCTCCCATCAGATCGATCGGGCCCGCACCCGCGACGTCCTTAACCACGTCCGTCATGATGTCGGCGAGATCGGCGATCGACGGCATCTCTTGCGGCGCTTCCGATTCGCCGAAGCCCGGAATGTCGGCAGCGAACGCGGGGCGGTCCTTGCCCAACCGCGCCAGCAACGGCTCGAAATTTCGGCTCGATACCGGGCTCATGTGCAAACAGAGCACCGGCGTCTTGCCCGCACCGGCCGGCACGACCGAGCGCACGTGAACCTGCTTGGCCCGCGTATCGACAAACCGCCGCCGCACGGGCTTGGGCTTGAGTGCCGGCGCCGGCGGGGCCTGGCGCGGCGCTTCGCGCCCCATCGAATCGTCCGCCGGGCCATCGAGGAAGTCGCGCAGAATTTTCGCCAGCTCGACCGAATGCTGCGAAATCGCGCCCATGCCGTACTGCGGCAATTCGAGAATGCGACCGTTCTTCAGATAAGGTTTGGATGCCATCGTGGCATCCCACAACCCATCGTCGGGGCACAACACAAGAATGGGTTGGGCGACATGGGGCAGATTGTCCGAATGCTTCACTGCGAAGGCCGCGTTATGGCCGTACCAGGCCAAATCGAGACCGCGTAGGCTTTCGACGAAGTCCCGGTTGTACAGCTCTGCCGGCGCATCGCCCTTGTACCAGCCCTTCGTTCCCTTCCAGCGGTGGAGAATATGACTGCCGTCCTTCGGTACCACCTCCTTGGGGCGTTCAGCCTCAAGGTGCGTCATCATCTCGGCCATCTTTTCAGGCGAATAGACCGGGCAGGCATTGAACACCAACCGGCGCACCCGGTCGGGGGCCTGAAGTGCAAGCTCGACACCGATCTTGGCACCGGTGTGATCGCCCATCACGTCGACCTTGTCGAGCTTCAACCCATCCAAGAAACTCAGCATAGCCGCCGCATAATCGGCAATCGTCGGCGGTGCCGGGGGCGCATCCGAATCGCCGAAACCCGGCGTGTCGACGGCGATCGCCATACGATCGCGGCCCATCTCCGCGACCAATCCCTCGAAGGGCCGCCCGGTCGACGGACTTTGGTGAAAAAAGACGATCGGCGGCGACGATGTCGCATCTGCGTGCGGCGGCACCGCCACGCGGTAATGCATTTGACCGTAGCGCCCGTCGACGTACGCGCGTTTGACGTTTGCCGGTTTGCGCCAATAGAGCGCCGCGTCTCCGATCATCCGATCCTCCCCTGTCGTCGTTTTGGCCCACACGGGCCCGGCGAGGATAAGCGGGGAGCGCGCGCTGCGCGAGTCCCCCGATTCGACTATCGGCACACACTATCCCGAGGTTAGGCGGAGTCTACCGGGGCGCGTCCCCGGTCCAAAATCACATTCTCGGTCCCCGGCTCTGTCCCCGGCCCCGTCGTGGACGCGTCACCGGCGCAAAAAGGCGTCGATGTCCCCCGCGACGTCGGCAACGCGGTGTTCCATCATCGAGTTACCGAGCCCGGCATATTCTTTGTAGTGCCCGTTGCGCAGCAATTTCGCACCGCGCCGGCTCGGCTCGATCAGGCTGTCTTCATCCGAACAGATTAAGAATATCTCCTGCGCGACGCCAGGCAACACCTCGCCCAGCAAATACATGTTGGCGGCCCGCGGCCCCCACCACATGCACGGCCCGGCACGGATCGTCTCATAGAAGCGAAAGGCAATCTGGTCGGGGGTCAACTTACCCCGGTTCAAGTTCTGATAGCGGTCCCACAGCGCGGCGTAGTGGCTGCCGTCGGCCTGGACCTCAATCGTACCCATCTTGCCCTGCCACGCGCGCTGCTCTTCAGCCGAGTAGACCCCGGCGGTATTCATCACCACCCGCCGGACTAGGTCGGGACGCTGCCGCGCCAGTTCGATCGCGACCTTGGTGCCGGTATGATCGCCCAGCAGATCGACCGTCTCGAACGCCATCCCGTCGATCATCGACGCCATCGCCCGGGCATAGCCCGGCACGTCGAGGCGCTCGGCGGGTTTGTAGGATTCGCCGTAACCCGGCGTATCGGGCGCAAAGACCTGTCGGTCCCCGGCCAGCGCGGTCAGCAGCGCCTCGTAGTAGTGGCCGGACCGCGGGCTCATGTGGAAACAAAACAGCGGCGGCTGCGCCCCGCCGGACCCAGCGACCCGCCCATGTATTTGTCCCTCCGCCGCATCGGCGAACCAGCGACGCACGCCGGCACCGCCCTGCCCCGGGGCTGGCGCCAATACCGGCGCCGCCGCAACGGGCTCGGTATCCAAGAACGACTGCAAGAGCTTCGTCAGCTCGTCGGCGTGTTGGGAGATCGCACCCACCCGCCAGTCCGCCCAATGACTCAAAACGGCATGCGGCACGAGTGCCGCGGCGCGCTGGGTTTCCTCCGCCAACCCGTCGTTGGCAGATATCACCAAAAGCGGTTGCGTTAGTCCCGGCAGCACGTCGGCATGGGAATAGTCGTAGGCGGCGCGATAGCCCCACCACGCACGGGATTGCGCCCGCAACGATTCGGCGAAGTCACGATCGATCAAGCCAAGCGGCGCGTCGTCGGCGTAATGCGGCCGCAAGCTTTGCCACTTTTCGGTCAGAAAGGCCCCGGTTTCTGGCAGCGAGGCCGCCGCCTCGCGCGCCTTGCGCGCCAGAATCTCACGTTGCCCCTCGCGCTGGGCCGCGCTGTAGACCGGCGCCCCGTAGAGAACCAATTTACGCACCAACGCCGGTTCCTGCCGCGCGATCTCTGCGGCGATTTTGGCACCGGTGTGATCGCCGACGAAATCCACCGGCCCGACTCCGAGGACCTTGATCGTCTCGGCCAACGCGGCGGCATAGTCTCTTATCGCCACCGGTTCGTCCGGGCCGTCCGAATCGCCAAAACCCGGCGTGTCGGGGGCGATCGCAACCCGGGTACGGCCCAATCGGGCCAGTACGCCCTCCCAAGGGCGCCCGGACGACGGCGTTTGGTGCAGCAACACGACGGCGGGCCGCTCGGGTGCCTCGGGCTGGGCGTAGCGAAAATGGGTCTGCCCGTAGGGCCCCGCCGCGTAGGCCCGCCGCACACCGGCCGGTGCGCACCAATAGGCCAGCAGAGGTGCCAGCGCTGCCGCATCGTCTGGCCAGCCCGATTTCTCGACGGATCCGCCGTTCATTCACTCCTCCCTCGACGCATGCAACCCGATCGCCGCCGGGCTTGCCTCGCGCCCGCCGCTACTCTAGTCACGAACGACGGATGCCAACAGTTCCAGGACAGCTCATGCCCTCGATTGCCTGTTTCGGTGCGGTCAACCTCGATCGCACCGCACGTTGCCTGGGCGAGTTGGTCCTGCGCACCTCCAATCCGGTCACGGTGCGCCAGGCGGCAGGCGGGGTCGCCCGCAACGTCGCCACTAACCTCGCCCATCTCGGACAACGCGTCGCCTTGACGTCGGCGATTGGCGCCGATGCCGGAGGCGAGGAATTGATCCGCCTCCTCAATGCCGACGGCATCGATACGTCAAAGACCATCCGGCGCAACGACGCGGCAACCGCAAGCTATACCGCGGTCCTCGACCGCGACGGCGAACTCCTGATCGGACTAGCGGATATGGCGATTTACGACGGCCTCTCCCCCGACGCCTTCGCCGCCGACGACACGCGGCCCGTCGAAGACGCATGGTTCATCGATGCCAACCTGCCCGACGCGTGCATCGACGGACTGACAGCGCGCGCCCACGGCCAAACCTTAGTCGCCGCGAGCACGGTGTCGACGCCCAAGGCCGCGCGGTTGGCTGGCTATCTCGACCGGATCGATATCCTCTTTGCCAATCGCTCGGAAGCATCGGTCTTGAGCGGCATGAACATCCAATCGAGCGACGATGCGCTGGCGGCTGCCGACCGGCTGCGCGCCGCCGGCGTCGGCGCGGTCTTTGTGACCCTGGGCCCGCGCGGTGCCGCGGCGGTCGATGCAACATCGCGCCTTGCCTTGCCGGCAATCCCCGGCGCAGCGCGCGATGTGATCGGCGCAGGCGACGCCTTTGCCGCGGGCGCCCTCGCGGCTTTGCTCGACACCAAACCGTTGCACGAAACCCTGCTGGCAGGTCTCGCTACCGCGAGCCTCACCGTGGAAGTCGATGGGCCGACGGACCCGACCCTCAGCCCCGCCCGCGTCGCCGAACGCGCGCGCCATACGGTCGCCTAACATGTCGCTGCCGCTGTTCGTTGCCCCCGACGTGGCGCAAGCGCTCGCCGCCGGTGCTCCGGTTGTCGCACTCGAGTCCACCGTCATCGCCCATGGCTTGCCCGCGCCGCGCAATCTCGACCTCGCCCGGTCCTGCGAGGCCGCGGTCCGCGCCCGCGGGGCAACGCCGGCCACCGTCGCCGTCATCGACGGCCAAATCGTCGTCGGGTGTACCGACAACCAAATTCAACGCCTCGCCGCCGGCGGCGATATCGCCAAAGTCAGCCGCCGCGACATTGCGGCGGTGATCGCGCGCGGCGACACCGGGGCAACAACCGTCGCCGGCACGATGATGTGCGCCGCCGCCGCCGGGATCGCGATCATGGCAACCGGCGGCATCGGCGGCGTCCACCGGGGCGGCGAAACCTCGCTCGATGTCTCCGCTGATCTTTACGAATTGGCCCGTGCGCCGGTCGCTGTCGTCTGTTCCGGCGCCAAGTCGATCCTCGATCTGCCGCGCACACTCGAAGTCCTCGAAACCAACGGCGTGCCGGTTGCGGGCTACGGCACCTCGACCTTCCCTGCCTTCTTCGCCTCCTCAAGCGGCCTCGCGCTCGACATCCGGGTGGACGGCGCGCGCGCCGCCGCCGATCTCGTCCGTGCCCACCGCGCGCTCCCCGGTGCGGGCGGCCTCGTGATCGCCAATCCGGTTCCCGCCGCCGCCGCGATCCCGGCGGCGACCGTCGATCGCTGGATCGACGCGGCGCTCGCCGCCGCCCACCGCGACGGCGTCGCGGGTAAAGCCGTCACGCCCTATTTGCTGAAAGCACTAGTCGACCTTAGCGCCGGCGCCACCCTAAAGGCGAACGTCGCCCTTCTCGTAGACAATGCCGCTGTCGCCGCCGAGATCGCAGTAGCGCTCGCGGAGGGATGATGCCCCGCTTTTCCGCCAACATCACGACCCTGTTCACCGAACGTGCGCCACTCGACCGGATCACGGCAGCCGCCGATTGCGGCTTCAGAGGTTTCGAGGTGCAGTTTCCCTACGATATCCCGATCGACGATTGGGTGGCCGCCAAAGAACGGGCGGGCCTCGACGTCTCGGTCATTAACTTGCCGGCCGGAGACTTCGCCCAAGGCGGACCCGGTCTTGCCGCGGTGCCCGGCCGAGAGGGACAGTTCCGCGCTGCCGTCGCCGAAGCACGGCTTTACGCCGAAGCCCTCGAACCACGGTGCGTCAATCTTTTGGCGGGCATCGCCCCGGAAAAACTCGGCCTGGATGCGTGTCGGGCCACGTTGATCGAGAACGCGCGATATGCCGCCGAAGCCTTTACCCCGCTCGGCATCCGCGTCGTGATTGAGGCCATCAATACCCGCGACCGGCCGGGCTTCTTCATTGCCACGTCCGCAGACGCGCTCGACCTGATCGACACCGTCGGCCATCCCAACCTCGGGCTTCAATACGACCTCTACCACATGCACATCATGGAGAGCGCGCTGGTCGAAACGCTGACCCGCCTCATCGGCCGCATCGGCCATATTCAGTTCGCCGACGCGCCGGGCCGGCACGAACCAGGTACCGGAGACATCGACTTCGCCGCGGCCTTCGCTGCCATCGACGCGCTCGGTTACGACGGATGGGTCGCCGCCGAATACATCCCGTCCAAACGAACAGAAGAAACGCTACACTGGTTGAAAGCCTAAGGAGCAACCATGGGAAAATTGACCGGCAAGTACGCCCTGATCACCGGCGCATCGCGCGGCATCGGCGCGGGGATCGCTCGCGCCTTTGCCGCTGAAGGCGCCCATGTCGCCGTCAACTATCCCGACGACGCCGAACGCGCCAATGCCGAGGCCGTATGCGCCGAACTTAGCGCGCAGGGCCTCCAAGCCCTCGCCGTTCAGGCCGACATTTCCGACGAAGCCCAGATCGACGCTATGGTCGAGCGCACGCTCGCCGCATTCGGGCGGATCGACATCCTCGTCAACAATGCCGGGATCGCGCCGGGCATGTTGATCGAAGAGACTCCCACCGCCGTCTTCGATCGCATTTTTGCGGTCAACGTTCGGGGGCCGTTTCTCGTCACCCGTCGGGTCTTGCCGCTGATGTATGCGCAAGACTACGGCAAGATCATCAACACCGCGTCACAGCACGCCTATTCCGGCTGGCCCGGCCTAACCGCCTATACTGCGTCGAAGGGCGCGATCGTGTCGTTCACCCGCAGCCTCGCCCGTGAGGTCGGTGCCCGTAACATCAATGTCAATTGCGTGGCGCCGGGCGGAACCCGGACGCCGATTCTCGCCGATGTCCCCGACGAACTTGTCGAAGAAGTGCGGCTTGGCATACCCAAGCAGCGCATCGCCGAAGTAGAAGACATTGTACCGGCATACGTCTTTCTCGCGTCCGACGAGACCCGCCATTTCCATGGCCAATGCCTCAGCCCCAACGGCGGCGACGTGATGCTCTAGACGTGATGCTCTAAATGCCTAGCGGACACCCGCCTTGCGGAGCGCGCCGACAAACCGGTCGAGGTCGTCGGGGTTGCGGTACGGCGTGAGGTCGCCCGCCAGAACCGAGGGCATTACCGAGCGCACCGCGCCCTGGCCCAACTCGAACTCGGCCTTAGCAGGATCGCCCGCTTCGGCGTAACTTGCGGCCAGGAAATAGCGGTTGGCCAGCCAGCCCGGATTGCTGGCCACGCCCTGCCGGAAGGCGACGATCGCACCCTGATAATCCTCCATCCCGAAACGGGCATGGCCGAGGGCGAACAGATACCAAAACGGCGGTTGCGGATTGCGCCGTAGCGCTTTTTCTACTTCCTCCGCACCGCGCTCGGGCGACCCTGCCCAGGTCAGTATCTTGCCCAGCATGGCATACCCGTCGGCATAATTGGGATTGACGGCAACGGCCTTCTCGGCCGCCGCCAACGCCCGTTCGTAGTCGCGTTGCGCCAAATAGGCCGCGGCCAGCGCACTGTGTGCGGCAGGCAGGTCGTCGTCGAGCGCGACGGCTCGCTGCGCGGCTTCGAACGACTTTCCATCCAGCGGACGGTCGCTCCATTGTTGGGCCAACAAATACGCGTTGGCCGCGCCTTCGTAGGCCCGCGCGAATCCGCTGTCAGCACTCACCGACGCCTGGAACAGGCGAATCGCCTCGTCCGTTGCTGCCCGGTTTTCTTGCCGCAGCGCATGTCGGGCGCGCAGCAACAGGTCGAACGCTTCCGGGTCCGCTGCTTCCTGTCGCTTCAAACGATCGACATCGGCGACGGTGAGGGCGGATCCGACCGCCGACGCCACCAACTGGGCGACCCGGCGACCGGCACCGGCAACGTCGTCCGGCCCGAGATCGAACGAACGCACCAAGAGCGGCGCGGCGGCCCCGTTCTCCATGAGTTGCACCGACAATCGAATACGGTCGCCGCTGCGGACGACCTTGCCAAGCAATGCAAAGCGTACGCCGAGCGCCCGCGCCGCCGCCGGTACGGCATCGGGACTGGAGCCGAACGCCAATGCGGACCGGGGCGAGGCAATGAACAAACTGCGGCTCCGCGACAGCGCGATGGACACTTCCTCGGCCAGCCCAGTGGCAAGATAGTCTTGGGCGCGGTCGGACGATGCATTCGCGAACGGCAGCACCGCGATCGAAGGTTCGCTCGGCAGGGTCATCGGTACCGACAGTGCGCCGCTGTTCGCTGTATCTTGGGTCGGGTCGGCGCCGCTGGCGCTGCCACGCGCTTCGCCTTTGTTTTCGCCCTCCGCGTTGCCACGACCGAACCCCTTCTTCATCGCCCCTTGAATCGACCCCTCGAACGGCGACGACCCCCCGCCGGCACCCGCTTCATCGACGTTCCCCACCATCGGACCCTGCTGGATGAAGAACACGACGGCGACGACGGTCATGATCGCCCCAAGGGCAATTCCGGCGATGCCGCGGCGGCCGAGCCCAACCGAAAGCCGCCGGCCGCCGCCGCCGGAGGCATAGGCGTCGATGTTCTCGACACCGCGAAAGACCCTGGCGTTGTTGCCGCCGACGGCCTGTTTCCCAAGGTCTTCCCACTCAAGATCGACGCGCTCCACGACCTGTTTGTGGGTTGCGGCGGTGACTGCAGTGGCTCCAGGCCCGGCGAAATCCCGCAACGCCTTGGCGACCACGACCGCTTCGCCCTTGATGTCGCGCCCGGTCCCGCCGATCCCGCCGACATGAACGGCACCGCGGAACCACATCCGCTGGGCTTCCTTCTGCTCTTCGTTGTATCCGGCGATTTCTTCGTGGATCGCATTGACGGCGTGAATCGCGGCGACCGGACTTGGGAATTCGGCCAGGAACGTGTCGCGTTCCGCCGAAAATAGCGTTCCCCGGTTCTCGGCCACCGCATCGCGCACGATCTCGAGGAATTTGCGAAGATGAGACAGCGTCGCCTTCTTGTTGGACGCTTGAATAGACGCAAATTCGTCGATGTCGAGCGCAAGGATCGCCGCCAATCGCTGCCGATCAGCCACAGCTACTCCGTCCTATTGCCTGGGGTCATGGTACGGTCCTCTCCCATTGCGACAAGACCGCACGGCGCGCGCCCCATGAATTCTTGTGGATAACTCGCGTGGCCGATGTCCCGACACCGAACACGCGCACGCGGATTCATACGACTTCGTCCCAAACTGGTTCACAGTCCGAGACGAATCGCGCACTTCTGGCCCTTGTTCGTCATATGTAGCAAATGCCGGACCAACCGGCGGTCAACGCAAAACGATTTCGAACGCGCCGCGCCGCGCGCCAGCCTCGATATCGGTCGCGGATGTCAGCACGACGACGAGGCGTTCTTGGTCCACCGCGCTCAGTCGCCTGAACAAAACATCGCGCGGATTCGCCGGATGACCGCGAAGGTACATCTGAGTCACAAACGGATCGCGCGCCGGTGCTGCGACCCTGAAATGGATATGCGGTGCGCGGCCGGGATAGGGCACCGGCACGATCGTGCGAAATCGGTAAAGGCCCTCGCCGTCGGTTTGGGTATGGCCGAAGCCTTGGAAGTACGAATCAGCAGCGCTGCCACCGCGCCGATCACCCGTATGGTGGTAGCGGCCTTGCGCATCGCATTGCCAGATCTCCACCCGCGCCGACTCGATCGCCCGGCCCGCCACATCGCGAACGCGGCCTGTCAGATGAAGTACATCGCCCGCCCCGCGCCTGTCGCGGCCCACCACCTGCAAAAGGTCGTTGTCGGCGTCGAGCGGCAGCGATTCGGGATAGAACGGCCCGGTCGACTGGCGCGGCGTCGGGGCGAGAACCGCCGCCCGGAGCGGCGCGGCAAACGCCACTAGGAGCGCCCCGCCCAGCACACTGCGCCGAGAAACGGCGCCTACAGTCCGCGATTTTTTGCTCATGGAACAGACACGGTAGCGCGACCGATAATCCGTCGCATCACGCCGGCGCTTCGGCGTAGTCCAGACCGGCGGCGCGGATACCGGCGAGCGCGCAGGCCTCGTCGCGGTCCGACCGATCGCCGCTTATACCGACAGCGCCGATAACCCCGCCGTCGCCGCGGCGCACCAGAACGCCCCCGGCCGCCGGCACCACACGGCCTTGTGACATGGCCGCCAGCGCATTGAGAAAGGGCGCGTTGCCCGCCAGCCGTTCGGCCAAGGCGCCGGACGAGGTCCCCATGCCGAGCGCCCCCCAGGCCTTGCCGACGGCAATGTCGGGTCGCAGAATTCCCGAACGGTCCTCCCGTTGGAAGGCGACAAGGTGCCCACCCGGATCGAGCACGGCGACCGTCAACGGCGCGCAGCCGATTTCACGGCCGTGACGCAACGCGCCTTCGATCATGCGATTGGCGAGGTCCAAGGTCAGCGCGGTCATCTCGACACTCCTGTCGTCGGTAGGGGCATGCCCTATAGTGACGCCGGGCAAAGGAAGGGACCAGGATGAATATCCCGTTCGTGCGAGAGCTGGAATTCGAGTACGGCGTGGCGGATCGTCTGTCGCCGCTAGTGCGCCGCGTCGTTGCGAAGAACCCCTCGCCATTCACCTATTACGGCACCGGCACCTACGTGATCGGCAACGGCGAGGTGGCGGTGATCGACCCCGGCCCCGATCTCGCCAGTCATGTCGACGCATTGGAAGACGCGTTAGCGGGCGAGACCCTCACCCACATCCTGGTAACCCATACCCACCGCGATCACTCGCCGGCCGCGCGCCTTCTCCAACACCGACTCGGCGGGCTAATTCACGCCTTCGGTCCCCATGGATCGGGGCGCCCGGAAGCCGCCGGCGCGGTCGAGGAAGGCGCCGACCACGATTTCGCGCCGGACATTAAACTCCGCGACGGCGATACTGTCGGGGGGGCGGATTGGACGCTCGAAGCGGTTCACACCCCCGGCCATTGCTCCAACCATTTGTGCTATCGGCTCGGCGAGGAACGTACGCTCTTTACCGGCGACCACGTCATGGGCTGGTCGACCACCGTTGTCGCCCCGCCCGACGGCGACATGCAGGCCTACATGCACTCGCTCCGCCGCCTCCTAGAAGCGGACGACGCGATCTATTGGCCCACCCATGGCCCCGCGATCCGCAATCCCCGAGCCTTCGTGCACGCCTATATCGCCCACCGGGAAGCGCGCGAGGCGCAAATCCTGGACTGCCTTAGGGCGGGCCAACATACGATCGAACAGATGGTCGAGCGAATGTACGCAGAGGTCGATCCGCGCCTCCACCCCGCCGCGGCGCGCTCGGTCCTCTCGCATTTGATCCATTTGGTCGAAACCGGTCGTGCCGTCAGCACAGGCGTACCGTCGTTGGGCACGACCTACGGCCTATCGGCCTAGCGCTCAGCGACGCCCAGGCCGCCCGTCGGCCGTACGACCGGCAGGCGCTTAGTGCGCCATCAGCACCGGAATGTCGGCATTCTCCAAGACCACACTCGTTGGGCCGCCGATCATCAGGTGCCGCAACCGGCTGTGGGTATAGGCCCCCATCACCATCATGTCGGCGCCGACTTCGGCTGATTTTTCCAACAGCACATGCCCGATGGGCCGACCAGAATCTTCGATCTGTGCGACGTCGGCTTTGATGTTGTGACACGCGAGATAGGTCACCAGATCGTCGACATGCGCGTTGGTCCGGAACGCCTCGGGCACGACCATGACGACCACGCGGTCGGCCTGCCCAAGGAAGTGTAAGCCCGCACCGGCGCCGATCGCCCGGACCGCCTCGATGCTGCCGTTCCAGGCAATACTCAGCGTCTTGCCAAATGCTTTGCTGGCTGTTGGCGGGGTCAATAGGAGCGGCCTACCGGTTTCCAGCAGCGCGATCTCGACCGTCGTGCGCTGCGTGTCCCCTTTGCCGCCCGAGCGCGCAGCCACGATCAAATCGGACAGCCGGCCCCGGGTCGCCAGCAAGTCGTCCTCCCGGCCTACCGCGGTGGCAAAACTCGCGGAAAACCCGGCGCCCGACCGACCTTCGGTAATCGGTGCGTTGGCTTCCTTGGACAAGCGGGCGAACTGTTCGTGGGCGCGTTCGCGCCGCTCCTCGCCCTCTTTTTCGACGGCGGACATGATGTCTTGAATCATGTTGCTGGTCATTCCCTCGGCCATGTATGCAACGCTGTCGCGCGGGTCCAAGGAAACATGGAACGCTTCAACATGGGCGTTGAGGTGGCGACCGACATGGAGCGCGCTCGCGAGCGTTGCCTCGGTGCTTTCGGCGCCGCTCATCGGCGCGAGAATGATTTTTATTGCCACGACCCTGGAACTCCCCGTTTTGTTGTTGTGGCATCATAGCGCGATGCCAACGCCGAACCTAGGCGGCTAACGAAAGACCGCATGGTCCTCATCGACCCCTTCGGGATCTTGATGGATCATCACCTCAGCTTCCGGAAAAGCCTGCCGCAGCTTGTCTTCGACGATGTCGGCGACCCGGTGCGCCTCGATCAGCGAAATCGTCGCAGGCAGTTCGAGATGGAGTTGAATGAACGAATCGCGTCCGGAACTGCGCGTGCGCAGATCGTGCATGTCGAGGACTTCCTTCGGGGAGGTCGCGATCTCCTTGATTTGGCGGCGCATTTCCTCTGGAAACTCCCGGTCCATTAGTTCGTCGTAGGACTTCCGGAAGATCCGCCACGCGCTGTAGAACACGAAAATCGCGATCCCGATGGCAAAGAGCGGGTCCGCGACCGTGACCCCAAAGCTCCCTGAAAGAATCAGGGCCACGATCACCGACGCGTTGAGCGCAAGGTCGGATTTGTAGTGGAGCGAATCGGCGGCGATGGCGAGCGATTGGGTCCGGCGCACGACATGGGTTTGGTAGAGCACGAGCCCGATCGTCGCGACAATGGCATAGATCGACACTGCAATACCGATCTCGCCGTTCTCGACCGCGACGGGCCGCGCCAACCGCTGTGCCGCCTCGAACACCAGGAAGACCGCGGAACCGCTGATAAACGCCGCCTGGCCAAGCCCCGCCAACGCCTCGGCCTTGCCGTGCCCGAAACGGTGCTCGCGGTCGGCCGGCTGCAGGGCGTGGCGCACCGCAAAAAGATTGATCAGCGAGGCCGCTGCATCCAACAGCGAATCGATTAGGGCGCTCAGCATCGCCACCGAATCGGTAACCGCCCACGCGCCCAATTTGGCGACAATCAACGTGCCGGCAACGACAACCGAGGCGTAGGTCGCCCGCCGCATCAACCGCCCGGCATGGGCGGGGTCGACTGCCGGTCTGTTCGGTGCTTCGCTCATCGCCTAGGGATACATGAGTTGGTGGTCCCAGTCGCCAGCCGGGCGACGCGTAAAGGCGACCCGCTCATGGAGCCGGGACGGCAGTTCCCACCACAGCTCGATCATCGCCGGAACCAGCAGAAAACCCGACCAAAACGCAGGACGGGGCACCTCATGGTCGCCAAAACGCTGGGCGGTATCGGCGACCGCCGCTTCAAGCGCGGCACGGGAGTCGAGCGGCGCCGACTGGCGCGAGGCCCAGGCGCCGATCTGACTGCCCCGGTCGCGGCTCGCGAAATAGGCGTCCGCCTCCGCCTCCGCAACCGCCAGGACAGCACCCTCGATCCGCACCTGACGCCGCAGGCTCTTCCAATACAAACATAACGCGGCACGCGGATCGGCCGCGAGATCCCGGCCCTTGGCGCTCTCAAGGTTGGTGTAGAAAACCACGCCGCGCGCATCGATACCTTTCAACAGAACCATTCGGACTTTAGGAGCGCCGCTGGCATCAACCGTCGCCAACGCGGCCGCCGTCGGATTGAAGGTCTCGCTCGCCGCAGCTGCATCCAACCACGCTGCGACAGTGGTAATAGGGTCTTGATCGGTCGGAATATTCACGGCTGCGCCACCCTCAACTCCCCTGGTGTTAGGCCAAGACGCGCCCCCACAACATGTCGTTGCCTCAATCGCCGGATTTGCCGACGGGCCAACGTGAGAGTTTCGCCAGATTGGTGTCGCTTCTATATAATGGTGACGCCTCGACCGGCAAGGGCCGTTCGGTCGAGAGGGGGCAGCGTAACCGTCCGGTTACATTCACAGTTGATGGAGAAATAAAGAGATGTCCCTTTCTAAATTCGCTCTCGCTGCCGCTCTGGGCCTCACCCTCGCGGCGTGCCAGGATACCGGCCAAAAACAAGGGGCCGGCACCATCATTGGCGCCGTCGGCGGTGCCATTGCTGGGGCTCAGTTCGGAAAAGGCGACGGTCAGCTCGCAGCAACGGCAGTCGGCACGCTGTTGGGCGCCTTCGTCGGCAGCGAGGTTGGCAAGTCCCTCGACCGCGCCGACCGCGCGGCCATGGGGCAGGTAACCCAGCAGACCCTCGAAAAAGGACCTGTCGGCGGCACCAATTCGTGGAGCAATCCCGATTCGGGAAATTCGGGTACCATTACCCCAACACGCACCTACACAAAGAACGACGGGCAGCCATGCCGCGAGTTTCAGCAGACTGTCACGATCGGCGGCAAGGTCGAAGAAGCCTATGGCACCGCCTGCCGCCAGGCCGACGGCACCTGGAAGATCGTGACCGGATAGCAACCGTTGCGTGGGCAGTGACCATACCGACAGCGGAACGCTGCCCAACCCACGATTGGCTTAGGCGCCTTCGCGGCGCCTTTGCTGCCATCGTCGTCACCCTGATCCTGGTGACAGGGGCGGTCGCCCCCGCTCGGGCTGACTTCGAGAGCGGCGTGAAGGCCTACGACGCCGGCGATTTCACGACCGCTTACAACGATTGGCTACCGATTGCGGCGGGTGGCGATCCCTTCGCCCAGCGCAATATCGGCCACCTCTACCGCCTCGGCCTCGGTGTGCCGCAGGATTTCAAGGTCGCCTTCAACTGGTATCAACGCGCGGCCGAACAGGGGCTCGTGCGAGCCCAGGCCAACCTCGCCAACATGCTGCTGCGCGGCCAGGGCGTTGATCAAAACCCCGAGGAAGCAGCCGCGTGGTTCCACCGTGCCGCGGCGGCGGGACACGCCATATCTCAGTTCAATATCGGGCAAATGTACCGAAAGGGACTGGCCGTTCCGCAGGACAACGCCAAAGCGTTGGGATGGTTCCAGTTGGCCGCGGACGCCGGCCACGAACGCTCGATCGAACTCGTCGCGATCATGACGGCCGAGGGCATTGTCGCCGCGGGCGACGAAGCGTTGCTCGAGCCGCCCTTCGGCGCGGCGGCGACGGCACAACAGCAACCAAGCGAGCGCACCGATGCGCCGGACCAGGGCGACGAACTGCTCGATGAGGAGGACGACGACGACGACAATCCGTTCGCGTCGATTCTCTCTGAGGACGAAGAAGCCACCACCGAACCGCCCGCGCGCCCAGCAACATCCGATAATGGCGCAACACCGCGCCGAACCGTCGTTCCCGCAACCCGACCCAGCAATTCGCGCGACCAAGCTGGCGACGATACCCTTGGCGGAAGCGACGAAGACACCGATTCCAGCCAGGTCGCGGCTTTGCCGGCAACCGACCCCGCGACCCCAGCCGCGAATGGCGGCGCGATCGTCGGTGGCGAGGTCGATACATCGGGACCGGCCGAGGATACAGCCGGCGGCGAAAACCATACCAACCCTGGCGAAGACGACCTCCTCGGCGACGACGATCCCCTCGGCGACGACGACAGCGCGGGCGACGTAGACGGGGCCGACGAGACACCCGTCCAAAGCGAGACCGACTCCGCACCTGCCGCGCCCGCCCCCCAGGTCGCAGCTCGCACCCCCGAACCGTTGACCCGCCAACCCCGGATATCGGACGAAGCGATGGCGGCCGCCGTCAGCGAGGGGCTCCGCGCCTATCAAGACAAAGACTACACGACGGCCCTGCGCACCTGGCTCCCCCTTGCCCAAGCCGGCAACCGCGACGCGCAGTTCTTCGTCGGCGGCCTCTACATGGACGGCGCCGGCGTCGCTGAGGACCGTGTCCGCGCCCATGCCTGGTGGCGGCTCGCGGCGGACCAGGGTCACACCCGCGCCACGGAATTTCTTGAGTTGATCGTCGCCGTCATGTCCCCCGACCAACTCACCCAGGCCGCCGACCTCGCCGAGGAGTTTCGGGCCGCCATTCGCTAGGGGCGGTTAACCCGCCCTTAACCCTGTTTGCGTTAACCTTTGGACCGGTTGGCAGAATATCGGTCCCCATGAACGACCCCTACAAAACCCTCGGAATTCCGCGCAAAGCGACGCAGGACGCCGTGAAGCAGGCCTATCGCCGGTTGGCGATGGAACTGCACCCCGATCGCAATCCCGAAAACCCGCGGATCGCCGAAAAGTTCAAGGACGTCAGCGCGGCCTACGCCATCGTTGGCGACCCCGACAAACGTGCCCGGTTCGATCGCGGCGACATCGATGCCTGGGGTCGGCGGCGGCCCCGCCGCCCAACGCCGCAAGCCTCGGCGACCGCCGAATCGAGCGATACCCGGAGCAACCGGACATCGACGGGCAATCCTGCGGAAGGCCCCGCGCCCAACGGCACCAAACAGCAACAGACGACCGGCTCGAAGGCCGCACCCAACGCCCAACCCAAGACCGCTTCGGCGGACCCAAACGCCAAGACCGCCCCGCCGCCCGGCCGCGAGAAGAAACCGCGCGCAACGGGCAAACCCGGCTGGCTCGCCGGCGGGATCAAGGCCGAAGATATTTTCGGCCCACTCTTTCCCAGCAAGACCGCGCGCGCCCAACCGAACGCGGCCCCGCCCGTCGACCCGACCCACCGGCTCCGCGTCAGTTTCGTCGAAGCGGCCACCGGTACCGCGAAGCGCCTCACGACCGGCCGCGGTCGCGCCCTGGAGGTCGCCGTGCCGCCAGGCATTCGCGACGGTCAAATCGTTCGCCTCAAAGGTCAGGGCGAAACCGGCCCGCTGGGTCGCCGCGGCGATGCGCTCGTGAAGATCGACGTGACGCCCCACAAACTGTTTCGCGCCGAGGGCGACGACGTTCACCTCGAAGTGCCGATCTCGCTCGAAGAGGCCGTCCTCGGCGCGCGCATTCGCGTCCCCACCGTAACGGGTTCGGTCGACGTGGCCGTGCCGCGCGGTGCCAACTCAGGCGCCCAATTGCGCCTCCGCGGCAAAGGACTGCGTCGCCCCGGCGGCAAGACCTCGGGCGATCAAGTCATCCGCCTTGTAATCACCCTGCCGCAGGGCACCGACCCCGACCTTGAGGCATTCGTCCGGCAACGACAGGGACGCTCGACCTTCGACCCGCGCGAGAACATCGCCGCCGCCTGACGGCGAAATTTGACGCCGAATCCGGTTGGTGTAGGATGCCGTAAATCCCGCCATCGGGCAGTTTTTCGCCCCCGAACACCACGGAGACCTGTGCCAATGAGTGCTCCAGCGAGCCTTATGGAGGGCAAACGCGGATTGATCATGGGCGTCGCCAATGATCGCTCGCTAGCCTGGGGTATTGCACGCAAAGTCGCCGAACACGGCGCCGAGGTTGCGTTCACCTATCAGGGCGACGCCTTGGAAAAACGCGTCCGCCCGCTCGCCGACTCGATCGGCTCCAAAATCGTACTCCCCTGCGACGTCACCGACGACGCCAGTATGGACGCGGTCTTCGACACCCTCGCCAAAACCTGGGGCAAACTAGACTTCCTCGTCCACGCCATTTCGTTTTCCGACAAGAACCAGCTCCGCGGCCGCTACGTCGATACCACGGCCGACAACTTCCGCATGACGATGGACATTTCCTGCTTTTCGCTGACCGCGCTGTCCAAGCGGGTCGAACCGCTAATGACCGACGGCGGTTCCATCGTCACGTTGACCTACTACGGCGCCGAAAAGGTCATGCCGCATTACAACGTCATGGGCGTGGCCAAGGCAGCGCTCGAAGCCAGCGTCCGCTACCTTGCGATGGATCTCGGCAAGAACAGGATCCGGGTCAACGCGATCTCGGCCGGCCCGGTCAAGACGCTGGCGGCCAGCGGCATCGGCGACTTCCGCTACATCCTAAAATGGAACGAATACAATTCGCCGCTCCGCCGGACGACCACCATCGAGGATGTCGGCGGCGCGGCGCTTTACCTCATGAGCGACCTCGGCCAGGGCGTCACCGGCGAAGTCCATCACGTCGATAGCGGCTACCACGTCGTCGGCATGAAGGCCGCCGACGCCCCCGACATATCGGTTGCCCCCGCCGAGAAGGACTGACCGGCCCCCGGGCTGGCCGCGGCCATGTCGCACAACACCTACGGCCATCTTTTTCGCGTCACCACCTGGGGCGAGAGCCACGGTCCGGCGATCGGCGGCGTGGTCGACGGCGTCCCGCCGCTGATCGACCTCGGCGAATCGGACATTCAACCGTGGCTCGACCGGCGCCGCCCGGGCCAAAGTCGTTTCACCACACAACGCAAGGAACCCGACACCGTCGAGATTCTCTCCGGCGTATTCGAGGGCAAAACGACCGGCACGCCGATCTCGCTGCTGATCCGCAATCAGGATGCGCGCTCCAAGGACTATGGGGAGATCAAGGACACCTACCGTCCCGGCCATGCCGACTACACCTACGACGCCAAGTACGGGATCCGCGACTACCGCGGCGGTGGCCGCCAGTCCGCCCGCGAAACTGCGGTGCGCGTGGCGGCCGGCGCCATCGCCCGCAAGATTCTCGGCGGCACCGTCGGGGTGCGCGGCGCCCTCATACAAGTCGGCAACGACAAAATCGACCGCGCCAACTGGGACTGGGCGGCGGTCGATGCCAACCCGTTCTTCGCCCCCGATGCGCGGGCCGCGGAACGCTGGACCGCTCTATTGGATAAAGTGCGTAAGGACGGCTCGTCCGTCGGTGCCGTGATCGAAGTCGTGGCCAGCGGCGTACCGGCTGGCTGGGGCGCGCCGCTCTACGGCAAGCTCGACGCCGACTTGGCGGCCGCGATGATGAGTATCAACGCCGTCAAAGGGGTCGAGATCGGCGCGGGCTTCGGCGCCGCCGCCCTCACCGGCGCCGAGAACGCCGATGAAATGCGCATGGACGGAAAACGCATCGTGTTCCAATCCAACCACGCGGGCGGCATCCTGGGCGGCATATCGACCGGACAGGACATTGTCGTGCGCTTTGCCGTCAAACCGACGTCGTCCATTCTGCGACCCCGCGCGACGGTCACCCGAACCGGCGAAAACACCGAGATCGTCACCAAGGGCCGCCACGATCCGTGCGTCGGCATCCGTGCCGTACCGGTCGGCGAAGCGATGATGGCCTGCGTCCTGGCCGACCACCTCCTGCGCCACCGCGCGCAAGCCGGCACGCCTTAGCGGGCTACAAGAGCTTGGAAGGTTACAAACAACAGACAAAAAACATGCCTTGGGCGAGCATGGGCCGGACGACACCGGTTAGCCGTGCCGGGTTGAGTTTGGTTGCTGTTGGAACATCGTCGTTCGATGCGCCAATTCGAGAACCAGGCGACCCCCCGATCCAATTCAGCAACGAAGACTCAAATTTTGAACAGTACCTCGCCGAAATTGTAGGGACCGCGATTCAAGTCGGGGAGGGAAAGCTAGCAACCTGCGCTCATGTCATCGAAGCCGTTGCGGAAAAAAAACGCCAAGGCTACTTGTTGACAAGGTCACGGACTGAAAATGATTACGAATGCACCTCTTGGCCTTTCAGAAACACCCTCCGGTACGTTGACCCAAGAAACGGAAAAGCAAACGTCTCCGTAGATCTGGCGATAATACTGGCATTTTATCCGGGTATTCCGCCTCGCTACGATGTACCGATCGCGCGCTGGGGCGATTCAACAAAGCTTGGTGTTGGAGATCCGATTGTTATCGGCGGCTACCCCTACGGTACTGACTTGTTCCGAAGCACTCAGACGAACAGGGGGATTATTCAACCAACATTCTACCCTGGTATAGTGAGTGCAATCCTACCTGCCACCGGTCCCACCGAGACGCGTTTGCTACAAATCAGCGCTTTAGCCGCTGGTGGTATCAGTGGGGGAGCAGTACTCGATCCGATTTCGGGGAAGGTGCTTGGTATGGTGACGTCTGGCTTGGAGGAAAACGGCGCGATGCAGCCCGTCACCTACGCCATCCCCAGCGAAGTCATCGCTCCATTCTCAAGCAACATCAATTTTGAAGCTGCAGGACGCCGGATAGGAAAAGAGGCACCGCTTGGTGTGAATGGTCGCCCAGCAAAAGAAAAGTAACTTAGTAGCTACATCGCAACCGCGAGCTTTGATCGCAATTTCAGAACGGACTTGAAAAACGCCGGCCGGAGGATTCCGATGACCCAACCCGACCATGTCCATGCGCTCGACCTCAACGAACCCGCGCGCACCGACCTCGACGAAGACCTGCAGAAATATTACGCGCTGTGCGACGACAAGATCGGGTTCATCCCCAACGTGCTGCGCGCCTATTCGTGGAATCAGAAAAAACTGCGCTGGTTCACGCGCTTCTACAACGAGATCATGCTGGGCGAATCCGGCCTGTCGCTGCTCGAGCGCGAGATGATCGCCGTCGTCGTGTCCTCGGCTAACCGCTGCCTCTACTGCCAGGTCGCCCACGGGGCCGCCGTGCGCGACTACGCGAAAGACCCGGTGCTGGGCGAGTTTATGGTGATGAACTACCGCAACGCCGTCCTGACGCCGCGTCACCGCGCCATGCTCGACTTTGCCTACAAGCTGACCACGGAATCGCACACCGTCGTCGAACACGACCGCCAAACGTTACGCGACGCCGGTTTCGCCGACGCCGATATCTGGGACATCTGCGACGTCGTCGGCCTGTTCAATATGACCAACCGGGTTGCCGCGGGCGTCGACATGATGCCCAACCCCGAATACCACGCCACCGCGCGCTAGCGCGCAACGTCTGAACACTCGGTAGCGCGCAATCTTTAAACGCGCGTAAGCGCGCAACATCAAAACCCGCGTTAGCGGCTGAACAGCGCCACGACTTCGACGTGCTGGGACCACACGAACTGATCGATCGGCACCGCCCGGCGCAACGTAAAGCCGCCGTCGGCCAACAGACGCGCGTCGCGCGCAAAGGTCGCCGGATTGCACGACACCGCGACCACGGTCTTGACCTTGCTCTGCGCCAGCGCCGCGGCTTGTGCGGCCGCACCGGCGCGCGGCGGATCGAACACCACCGCATCGAACCCATCGAGTTCCGCGCCCTGGAGCGGCCGGCGAAACAGATCGCGCACCTCCGCCCGTAGCGCAATCGAGAGACCCCGCCCAGCCGCCGCGCCCGCCGCTGCACGCAACGCGGCGATCGCGGACGCATCGGAATCGACCGCCGCCACCGCACCGCGCTGCGCCAATGCAAGCGCCAGCGTCCCGCAGCCGCAAAACAAGTCCGCGACACGCCGTGCCCGGCCGACCATCTCCACGACCAGGCTCTGCAACACCGCTTCGCCGGGCACACTCGGTTGCAAGAACGCCGCCGCCGGCAGAGCCACCGCGACGCCCGCGACCGTGACGACCGGTGCGCCGCGCTGAATCACGGTTTCGGCGGGCCCGCCCTGCCCGGCCCGCCAAGACAAGCGCACGACGCCCGCGGCCTCAGCGAACGCCCCTAGGGCTTCGCGCATGGCCAGCGTCGGTTCGCGTTTCTGTTCCACGGTGATGTCGAGCCCGTTGTCGCAATGTGTCACGTCGAGCCTGCCCGCGGTGTCGAGATGCGTCGCGAGCCCACGCAAATCGCCCAGCCGGGCGACGATATCGGGATGCAACGCCGGACACATCGCCATCGGTACAATCCGGTGCGCGCCGCGTTCGCGAAAACCCAGGTCGACCCCGCCCGGGCGCGCCCGCCAGGCCAACGTCGCGCGCCGCCGCGTCCCCGACCCGACCGCGACGACGGGCTCGACCGGCGGCTCGGTGAACCCGCGTTGCGACAACGGCGCGGCGACTTGTTCGTGGCGCCATGCTTGATAGGTCGATGAATCAAAGTGCTGGGCGACACAGCCACCACACTCGCCAAAGTGTCGACACACGGGCGGTATTCGCCGTGACGATTCCGCGACCACCTCGACCAAGTTGAGCCCGGAGGGCCCCGACGCGCGGACCCGCACTCGGTCACCGCTCACCGTCCACGGTAGATGATGCGTCTGCCCCTCGACCCGCACTACGCCGTCGCCGGCATGTCCGATCGCCACAACCTCGGTCTCGAACGCGTCAGTCACGGCGCGCCGCAATCAAGAACTCTTTGTTGCCGGCCGGTCCGGTGACCGGGCTCTCGGTCACGCCAAGAACCGTCCAGCCGCAGTCGCGCGCGAGCCAGTCGCGAATCGTATCGCAGACCTCCACGTGGACCGCAGGGTCGCGCACGACGCCGCCCTTGCCGACCCTCTCCCTGCCTGCCTCGAACTGCGGTTTAATCAATGCCACAAGCCGTGCACCTGGTGCCGCCAGCGCGAGCGCTGCGGGCAGAACGGTGCGCAAGCCGATGAAGCTCGCATCGCACACGATCACATCGACTTGCTCCGGTATTTGCTGCGGACCCAGGTTCCGGGCATTGGTCCGTTCCAGCACCACGACCCGCGCGTCGTTACGCAGCGCCCAGGCGAGTTGTCCATGGCCCACATCGACCGCGTATACCCGTGCCGCGCCATGGTGCAGCAGAACATCGGTAAACCCGCCGGTCGAGGCACCGACATCCAAAGCAAGCGTACCACTCACGTCCAGCGCAAACGCCTCCAGTGCGTGGGCGAGCTTCAAACCACCCCGCGATACCCATGGATGATCGTTGCCGCGCACCTCGACCTCGGCGTCACATGGAATCGCCGTCCCCGGCTTATCGACGCGGTGACCGGCGACGAACACCGCCCCCGCCATCACCAGCGCGCGCGCGCGGTCGCGACTCGGCGCGAGGGCGCGCGCCACCAACAGCACATCCAATCGTTGTCTCGAAGCCGTCATCGGTCTGACACACCGTTCACCTTGACCCAGCATACTGGGTCGTTATGTTCTTACCAGCGTCGCCCCTAATCCCTGTATCAGGTCGAGCGTGGTGGGCGACCGGCGCGCGAGCATCAAGCTCGCACGGTGCGCCGCTCGAAATTTGATGCCTGATCACAGCAACCGCGAGGGAGGCGGTTTGTATGTCTATGAGCGCCGACAACCAAGAGCCCAATCCGAAATCCAAGAAGATCGATTTCGCCGAGGTCAACGAAGGAAAGTCCGACTTCGACACGATATACAACGCCCCCGATCCGCGCGGCTATTGCCGCACATTGAGCAAGCTCGACTACCGCATCCCAGCGGAAGCCAAACCGATTTTCCGCTCACTGATCCATGCGCTCAAAGCCGACGGCCACGATCCCGTGCGCCTCGTCGACATCGGTTGTTCCTACGGCATCAATGCCGCTTTGCTGAAATACGGAATGAACCTCGGTGCGTTCTTCGATCGCTATACCGAGGCCGGCGATCGCGCTGCCCCGGCGAGCGATATGCTCCGCCGTGAGTCGGCCTTTTTCGACAACCGCTCCGATGACGGGAATGTTGAAATCGTCGGCATCGACGTTGCCGAACGCGCGCTCGACTTCGCTGGCACCGTTGGATTGCTCGACGAAACAATCAGCCACAACCTCGAAGACACACCGCTCGACGAGGGCGACCGCGATTTGATCGCCGGCGCCCACCTGGTCATATCCACCGGATGCGTCGGCTATGTCACCGAAAAGACATTCCGCCGCGTGATAGATGCCGCCGCGCGCGGAGGACCGGCGCCATACGTTGCCTCCTTCGTGTTGCGTATGTTCCCCTATACGCCAATCGCCAACGCCCTCGCTGGCTACGGCCTGGTGACCGAGAAACTGCAAGACATCACCTTTCGCCAGCGCCGCTTCGAGAACGCCGACGAACGTGACCACGTGCTCGATCAGCTTCGCGCGCGCGGCATCGCGTCCGACTTAGAAGAAGACGGCTACTACCATGCCGAATTTTTTCTGAGTCGCCCCGCGGCCGAAGCCAAGAAGCGCCCGCTTGGGTATCTGATATGATGTAGCTCCCTGCCCCGGCCTATCGGGGCGCAAGACGACCCGATCGATGCAATACTTTGCCTTCGCCTTTCTCCTGTCCCTGTTCACCGCGGGCTTCGGAATGCTTTCGACACCGGCGGCCGCGCAAAGCGTCCCCATGGGCGCCGCGCTCGACTGGTGGAAGCTCGAACCTGAAATGGTCGTCTTTCTCTGCCTGCCCGAACGCAAACCTGCATGGTGCGCGGATGCTGCCGCTGGGATTCGCCCGCCGGAACCGCTACCTCCGCCCCCACCGCCCGAGCCTAGGGGACGACGCAGCCGCAGCGACCCGCCACCACCACCGCCCCCGCCGCCTAAAAGCGTCGACGACGAAAGTTGGCAGCGCCTCCTGGGCGACCTGGAGCGCCGCAGACCGCTACCCGAAGACATCGTCACCCTGGAGCGCCGGGGGTTCGAGGACCGAGACGCCGCCGCCCTCGAAATTCTGGGCCTGACCTACGCCACCGGCCGGGGCCGCCCGGCGGATCTTGCCCTGGCCTACCAGTATTACGGTCTGGCGGCGATTAAGGGCGCCGCCGATGCCCGCGCCAAGCTAGACGATCTATGGCGCGGCCTCGGCCCCGACCATCAGCAATACATCCGCTTTCGCTTCGAGCGCGCGTTCCCCCGCCCCTAGGCGGCCATTTGGTTCAGGAGTGCCGCGCGACGACGAAGCGCGCAACCTCGCGCAGTTTTTCGGCGTCGGCACCGAAGTCCTGGAGGTGTGCGATCGCCTGATCGGCCAACATCTTTGCCTGTTGACGCGCCCGCTCGACGCCCAGGATCGAGACGAATGTCGCTTTACCGCGGGCCGCGTCCTTGCCGACCCGCTTGCCGAGCGTCGCGGCGTCGCCTTCGACATCCAACAAATCGTCCTTGATCTGAAACGCGAGCCCAAGATCGTGGGCATAGCCGTGTAGCGCCAGCCGCTGCGCCTCGGTCGCCCGCCCGAGGATTGCCCCCGCCTCGCACGAAAAGGCGAGCAGGGCGCCGGTTTTCATCGCCTGCAGCCGGGTAATTTGCGGCATGTCGAACGCAGTATGTTCGGCCAGCACGTCGATCATTTGACCGCCCGCCATCCCGTGCCCGCCCGCCGCCTTGGCCAGCGCAAAGACCAGCTCGGCGCGAACCTCGGCCAGCTCGTGCGTCCCCTGCGCCGCCAAAATCTCGAACGCCGTGGTCAGCAGCGTGTCGCCGGTCAGGACCGCCGTAGCCTCGTCGAATTTCCGGTGGGTGGCTGGGTGGCCGCGGCGCATATCGTCGTCGTCCATACACGGGAGGTCGTCGTGGACCAGCGAATAGGCGTGGACCATCTCCACAGCGGCGGCGACCCGCATAGAACAATCCCGCCGCACCAGGAACATGTCGGCGCTCGCCACCACCAGGAACGGTCGTAACCGCTTGCCGCCCAGCAACAGCGCATAGCGCATCGCCTCGAACAGGCGCGCCTCCGGCCCATCCGGGCTTTCGACGAAGGCGCCGAGCATGTCGTCGATTTCGGCTGTAAACGCGTCCAGCGCCGCGGAAAGGTTCATGCGGGCCGCTTAGGCGATATCGGCGGGTTCGCTCGCCACGCCCCCGTCGGGGCCGGGCACGATCTTGTCAATCCGCTCTTGGGCGAGCCGCAGTTTTTCCTCGCAGTGGCGCCGCAAATGGGTGCCGCGCGTATAGATATCGATCGATTCTTCGAGCGACACCGCGCCCTCCTCCAGTTGGGACACGATCTCCTCAAGCGCCGCCAGCGCCTCTTCAAACGACAATTTGGCAATGTCGCCCGGAATTTTCTCGGCCTTCGCCGTCTCGCTCATACGCCCTCCGCTACGCGATCATAGGAAGCGCACGGGGCGCGGGCAAGGAAGCCCGGCGCTACGCCTCCATCAACGCCGCCACGTGCGCCGCCGCACTCGACGCCAGGGCCTGCAAGTCGTAGCCGCCTTCTAGGCAGGACACGACGCGGCCCTGCGCGTGGTCGTCTGCCACCGCCATCAACTCGCGCGTCGCCCAGGCGAAATCGTCCTCGACTAGGTTCAAATTGGCCAACGGGTCGCGGGCATGGGCATCGAAGCCTGCCGAAATGAACACGATCTCGGGCGCGAACCGGCGCAGCACCGGCAGCACGGTGTCGGTCATGGCCGCGCGGAATGCATCGCCGTCGGCGCCGGGTTCGAGCGGGGCGTTGACGATATTGCCGACACCCCGTTCGCTCGCCCGCCCGCTGCCGGGGTAAAGGGGCATTTGGTGGGTCGAGGCATAGAAGAAGTCCCGGTTCTCCCAGGCGAAGACCTGCGTCCCATTGCCATGATGGACATCGAAATCGACCACCGCGACGCGCGCCAACCCATGGACCGCGCGGGCTTGCATCGCCCCGATGGCCACGCTGTTGAACAAACAAAATCCCATGGCGCGGCTCGGCTCGGCATGGTGACCCGGCGGCCGTACCGCGCAAAAGGCATTGGTCGCCGCACCGCTCACCACTGCGTCCACCGCCGCGCATAGCGCGCCTGCGGCATGGAACGCGGCATCGCCGCTTTGCGGGGATACCACCGTGTCGCCGTCGATATGCGCAAGCCCCTTGCCTGGAATGGACGCCAACACGCCGTCGACCTGCGCTGGCGGATGCACCCGTTCGATCTGATCGCGGGTCGCTGCCGGCGCCTCGATCCGCGTCAACGCGGCAAAGGCCGGTGCCTCCAGCGCCTTGAGCACGGCGCGCAAGCGATCCGGTCGCTCGGGATGGTGCGGCCCGGTATCGTGGGCGAGAAAGACGTCATGGGTCACAAGGTGCGTCACGCCGTTTCCTCCATCGCCGCATCGACGCGACGGTCCATCACCCGGCGCCACAACGGCGGCACGAAGGCCAGGAGAAACATCGCGGCGTAGCCTGCCGGCATTTGTGGCGCCGCAGCCTCGTGGCGCAGGATCTGATAGCGGCGGCCGGCATGGTTGTGATGATCGGTGTGGCGCCCCAGATTGAACAGGGCGCGGTTGGTGAGCCGCCGGTTAGTGTTCCACGAATGACGCGAATCGGCGAGCTCGAAAGTGCCGGGCCCAAGCTCCCGGCGGCGCAAGCCGTAGTGCTCGATGTAATTGATGACCTCCAGCTGAAAAATCGCGATCGCGCTTTGCGCGCCAAAATAGGCGAACCCCCACCAACCCCAGAGCGCGATGGCGGACGCAGCGAACCCACCGCTCAATACGGCATCCTGGATCATTCGGTTGGTCGGATGCAGCACACGACGGCCCTTGCGCGCCAGCCGCGCGGCCTCGATCCGCCAAGCCGACCGCCAACTGCCCGCGGTGGTCCGCAGCAAGAATCGATACAGCCCCTGGCCGCGTGGCGCGCTGGCCGGATCGTGTGGAGTCGCGACATGGACATGGTGGCCCTGGACGTGTTCGACGCAGAAATGCGCGTAGCCCACACTCGCCATCAGAATCCGGGCCACGGTTCGCTCGGCGCGGCGCTGGTGCATCAACTCGTGCGCCGCGACAATGCCGAACGCACCGGCCGAAATCCCCACGGCCAAAGTCGCACCGACGATCTCGACGACGGTCGCCCCTGGCGCGAAGACGACATATCCCCCCGCAAGGAGAACGACGAGTTGAAGCGGCAACGCGCTCATGGTCAGCACCCGGTACGCGCGGCGCGACGACAGGGCGCCTTCATCGCCGGGCGAAGGGTTCTTAGCGTCGCCCGGCACCAGCGCGTCCATGACCGGAAACAGCACATAGCTTTGCACGAACGCGAGCCACGTCCACCACCCGCCCAGGGCGAGGCCCACCAGCGCGGCGCCGGGGATCACGTAAGCCAGGGTATAACGCAGCATGATCGGCGACCGGTGCTTACTTGTCTTTTATCCAGCGTTTCAGCACCGCGGCGGCCTCGTCGGGATGCTTGTCGATCAACGCACCCACCCACCGGGTCGAGGACGTATCGTTCGGTACCGCGACCGAGGGGGCGACGGCGGCCGGGGTCTTGGCCGCGGTCTTCTTCGGGGCGGCAATCGCCTTCGCCGCCGGTGGCGGCGAGACGGCCTTAACGGGCTTGGTTGGTTTGCTTGGGCGCAAGAGCACCCAGGCGAGCAACGCCGCGACCGCGATCGCCGCAACCACCCCCGCTATCAAGACCGCTGCGCTCATCTCTATTGCGCCGCCGCCCTAGCTTCGGCCTTGGCTTTTTCTTCCTGCACGAGTTCCTTCTTGGACAGCTTGCCGACCATCGTCTTCGGCAACTCGGTACGGAATTCGATATGGCGCGGGATTTCATGCTTGCCGATATGCTCGCGCAGGAACGACGCAAGCTGATCGGCGCCGAGGGTCTGCCCCTTCTTCAACTTGACGAAGGCTTTGACGCTCTGCCCTTGGTATTCGTCGGGCACCCCGATCACGGTCACCTCTTCGACCGCCGGATGCTTGTAGATGCCTTCCTCGACGTTGCGCGGATAGACATTGAACCCGCCCACCAGAATCAGATCCTTGATCCGGTCGATGATGAAGGTGTAGCCGTCCTCGTCGATGTAGCCGACATCGCCGGTGTGCAACCGCCCGTCGATAATCGTATCGGCCGTCGCGTCGGGCCGGTTCCAGTACCCGGGCATTACCTGGGGACCTTCGATGCAAATCTCGCCGATTTCGCCTTGCGCCATCACCTTATGGGGATCCTCGCGGTCGGTAATGACCACGCTGGTGCCAGGCACCGGCAGGCCAACCGAATTTTCCTTGTTCTCCCCCTCCAGCGGATTGCAGCACACCACCGGCGAGGCTTCGGTCAAACCGTACCCTTCAACCAACGAACAACCGGTTAACGCCTCGAAACGCTGGCGCACCTCGAGCGGCATCGGCGCCGCCCCCGAAATACAGCCCTTGATTGAAGTCAGATCGTACTTCGCTAGGTCGGGATAGTTGTTGATCGCCGTATACATGGTCGGCACGCCCGGCAGCATGGTCGGCTTCTTCTTGCTGATGACCTTGAGCACCGGCACCAACTCGAAACGCGGCAACATGATGACTTCCGCGCCGATATAGAAACTCATGTTCATGCAGACCGTCATCGCAAAAACATGGAAGAACGGCAGCACGCTCAACATCTTTTCCTGGCCGGGTTCGACCATGGTGAACCACATCGCCGCCTGCACCGCGTTGGCATAAAGGTTGGCATGGGTCAGCATCGCGCCCTTGGCAACGCCCGTCGTCCCGCCGGTGTATTGCAGCACCGCAATATCGTGCAGCGGGTCGATCGTCGGCGGATCGAAGGTGCCATCGTTGTTCAGCAGTTCCTTGAACGATACATGGCGCGCATCGTCGGGCACCTTGGCGACGTCCTTCGCCTTGAACAGCGGAAACAGCAAGCTTTGTGGGAACGGTAAGACCTCGGGCAGCGTCCCCACCACCAGCTTCTTGAGCCGGCTCTTCTCCAGCATCGATTGCATTTTGGGATAGAGCGCCGTCAGATTCAGCGTCACCATGATGTCGGTGTGCGAATCTTCGATCTGATGCAGCAGTTCGGGCTCGGAATAGAGCGGCGAGAAATTCACCACGGTGCCGCCGGCCTTGAGAATGCCGTAGTAGCACACGACGTGCTGCGGGCAGTTGGGTAGGAACAACCCGACCTTGACACCCTTCTTGACGCCGAGGTTTTGAAACCCGGCCGCCGCGTGGTCGATCATCTGGCCGACGTCGCGGTAGGTGTATTTGCGATTAAGGAAATCGAGGCAGGGCCGGTCGCCGTAGCGGCTCAGCGAATCGTCAAAAATCTCGAACAGCGGTTTTGCCGGCAGATCGGCATCCCATTTAACGGATGCGGGGTATTTTTTGGCCCACTGCATGGCGCGACTCCTCGGCGTGTGGTGCGTATCGGACTGTAAATCCTACACTTTTCGCCCCAATGCCGCGAGTCGGCCAGGCGCGCGCGGAACGGCCTACCTGCCGCTAAACACCGGTGCCCGCTTCTCGAGGAACGCCGTTACGCCCTCAACGAAGTCGGCGGTCGCGGTACTGGCGGCGAAGTGTTCGGTCTCAGCATCGAGCTGCTCGACCGCCGAGGCATCGAACGAACCGTTCATCAGCAGTTTGGTGCGCCCGATCGCCTGGGTCGCGCCGCCCGCGAGCCGGCCCACCAGCGCATCGACCGTCGCATCCAGATCGGCGCGGGGCACCATCCGGTTGACGATTCCCAGATCCAGGGCCGTCGGCGCATCGAAGCGCTCGCCGAGAAACGCCAGTTCCTTGGCTTTCTTCAACCCCACGGTGCGGGGCAGGAAGAAGGACGAAGAGCCGTCGGGCGAGACGCCTAACTGGTTGTAGGCCATCGTGAACTTGGCATCGTCGGCGGCGATGGCGAGATCGGCGGCCAGCACGAAACTGAGCCCGATTCCGGCCGCCGCACCTTGCACCCGCGCCACCACCGGCTTCGGCATCCGCATCATCGTCAGCAGCCCGACATGGACCTGGTTGAGGAACGTGCGGTAGTGGCGAAAACGCCGCTCGGCCGTCCACGTAATCATGTCCTTGAACATCTTGATGTCGCCGCCGGCGCAGAAGTGATCCCCGGCACCCTCCAGGACAACGCAGCGCACCGCATCGTCGGCCTCGATTGCATTCATATGGGCAATAAAGTCCAGCGCTACCGCATCGTTGAACGCATTCAGGACCTCGGGCCGGTTAAAGGTGACCCGGGCGATTCCATTCGCAATGGTCAACTGGACGGCATCGGTCATGGTTAGGCTCCCATCAGTTCGGGTTCGATCGCGTAGAGGGTCGCCGCGCCCTGGGTAATCGGCCCGAGCAAAGCCGCGGCCTGCGGCAGCAGTTGTTCGGCAAAAAAGCGGGCGGTAAGGACCTTGTTGCGATAGAAGCCGGTATTGTCGCCGCCTCCTTCCAGGGCGCGGTGGGCGGCTAGGGCGCTTTGCGCCAGCATGTAGCCGCCCGCAACGAGGCCGAACATCCGCAAATAGCTTGTCGCGCCTGCCGCCGCGTCGTCGTAGCTCCGCCCCATCGCCTCGCGCAACCACGCCGAGGCGCTTTCCAAGGCATCGACCCCGGCACCCAACGCCGTTTCGATGGTGCCGAGATGACCGGCGTCGTCTGCCGTGCCGCCGAGCTCCTTACACGTTTGGCGGATTGCCGCGATATAGGCATCGACCGGCTTGCCGCCCATATGGGTCAGCTTCCGCCCCACCAAATCCAACGCTTGAATGCCGTTGGTCCCTTCGTAGATCGGCGCGATTCGCGCGTCGCGGTAATGCTGGGCCGCGCCGGTTTCCTCGATGAACCCCATGCCGCCGTGAATTTGAACCCCGAGCGACGCCATCTCGACACCCATATCGGTGCACCAGCCCTTGACCACGGGTGTCAGCAAATCGACCAGACCTTGGTTGACCGCGCGCGTTTCTTTATCGGGATGGTGTTTGGCCATGTCGTAGGCAATACCAGCCGATAGCGTGACGCCGCGCATCGCCTCGACGGTCGCCTTCATCGTCATCAACATCCGGCGCACATCGGGGTGATCGATGATCGGCGCACTCTCCTCGGCATCCTGTCCCGGCCGCCGCCCTTGCTTGCGATCCCGCGCATAACCCAAAGCCTGTTGAAAGGCCCGGTCCGCGATCGCCAGTCCTTCGAGGCCGACCATCAATCGCGCATGGTTCATCATCGTGAACATGCAACGCATACCCTGGTTTTCGTCGCCGACCAGCCAGCCCAACGCGCCGTCGTTGTCGCCGTAGGACATCACCGCCGTCGGGCTCGCGTGGATGCCAAGCTTGTGTTCGAGCGACACGCACCGCAGATCGTTGCGGGCACCCAAACTGCCGTCCGCATTGACCAGGAACTTCGGCACCAGGAACAACGAAATGCCTTTGGTGCCCGGTGGGCTGCCGGGGGTCCGCGCCAACACCAGATGAATAATGTTGTCGGTCAGGTCGTGATCGCCGTAGGTAATGAAAATCTTGGTGCCGGTGATCCGGTAACTGCCGTCGTCCTGCGGAACCGCGCGGCTGCGTAGGGCACCGACGTCCGACCCGGCGTGGGGTTCGGTCAGGTTCATGGTCCCTGTCCACTCACCGCTCACCAACTTGGCGAGGTAGGTATCGCGCAAGGCCGGTGTCGCATGCTTCATCAACGCCTCGACCGCGCCGGTCGTCAGCAACGGGCACAGACTGAAGGCGAGGTTCGACGACGTAATCATTTCGTTGACCGCAAGGCCGAGCGTGAACGGCAAACCCTGGCCGCCGACGTCCTCGCCGAATGACAGGCCGTTCCAGCCGCCCTCGACGAACATGCGGTAGGCTTCCTTGAACCCGTCGGGGGTGACGACGTTGCCGTCGACCAAGCGGCTGCCGGTTTGATCGCCCGCGGCGTTCAACGGCCCGATCGCGCCGGCCGCCAATTTGCCGGCCTCTTCGAGAACCGCGTCGACGACATCGGGAGTTGCCGCCGCGAGCCCCGGCAGATCGCTCAACCGGCCCGCATCCAAAACTTCATTCAGCACAAAGCGCATATCGCGCAAGGGCGCTTGATAGTCCGCCATTTTGGCCATCCTCGTGCGCAAGAAGGCGGCGCGCCATGGCGCCGCATCGGGGGTTTCCGCAACGTAGCTAGAAGGGCCACGGCGCGCAATCTTGCCGCCTTGACGTTGCGGCATTCATCCGCGCGTTCGCTTGACGGGCGGCAATTCCACGGTCCAACGTGCCAGGCCAGGAACGAACCGCATCGATATGCCGATCTACGCGCCCATCAAAAGCAATCTTGACGCAGCCGTGGCGGAACTGCGCGCGGGCGGGCTCGTCGCGTTTCCGACCGAAACCGTTTACGGCCTTGGCGCCGACGCCACCAACGACCGCGCCGTTGCCGGCGTCTTTGCCGCCAAGCGCCGGCCTGAGTTCAATCCCTTGATCGTGCATCTAGCCAACCCCGACGACGCCGAGACCCTCGCGGTTCTGGACGACCGCGCCGAACTGCTCGCCGCCGCCCTGTGGCCGGGCCCGCTGACGCTGGTGCTGCCGCGCCGCGACGATTGCCCAGTCTCCCGCCTTGCCTCGGCCGGCCTCGGGACGATCGCCCTGCGCGCGCCCGATCACCGCGTCGCCCGCGCCCTATTGACGGCCTTCGGCGGGCCGCTGGTCGCCCCCAGCGCGAACATGTCGGGACAACTCAGCCCGACCACCGCCAAGCACGTCGAACAGAGCTTCGGCAATACGCTCCGCATGATCCTCGACGGCGGACCGTGCCGCGTGGGCATCGAGTCGACCGTCGTCGGATGCTTCGACGACACCGTCTGGCTATTGCGCCCCGGCGGCATCGAAGCCGAAGCGATCGAGGATTTGATCGGGGTGCGCCTGCGGCGCCCCGCGCCGGACGACACGGTACGCGCGCCGGGTATGCTGCAAAGCCACTACGCGCCGCAATTGCCGCTGCGGCTCAACGCGACCTCCGTCGCCGCGGGCGAAGCGCTCCTCGCCTTCGGCGCCAAACCGCTGAGCGGCGCCGCGACGCTTCTGAACCTGAGCGAGCAGGGTAACCTCCAGCATGCCGCGGCGCGTCTCTTTGCCATGCTGCATGAACTCGACCGCCCCGACTATGACGGGATCGCGGTCATGCCGGTCCCCGACGAGGGCCTCGGCGCGGCGATCAACGACCGCCTACGCCGCGCGGCCGGGCCATAATGCCTATCTACGACGGTCTCTCCATGACGGTCGGCCCATGACGGCCCGCCCGACCGCCCAGACTCTCGATCGGCTTAAGAACATCGTCGGTGACGGCGGCTGGCGCGCGGCGCCCGACGACCTCGCACATTATCTCGACGACCAGCGTGGCCTATTCCACGGTGCGGCGCCGCTCGTCCTGCTGCCGTGCGACACCGATCAAGTCGCCCGGATCGTCGCGGTCTGTCATGCCACCGGCACCGCGCTCGTTCCCCAGGGCGGCAACACCGGATTGGTCGGCGGGAGCGTGCCGGACGAAAGCGGCCACGAGATTGTGGTCTCCCTGTCGCGACTGAACCGTATCCGTGGCCTCTCCACCGCCAACGATACCATCGCCGTGGAAGCCGGCTGTATCTTGGCCGACATCCAGGCCGCCGCCCGCGACGCCGACCGATTGTTTCCGCTTAGCCTCGGCGCCGAGGGCTCGTGTCAGATCGGCGGCAACCTCGCGACCAACGCCGGCGGCGTCAACGTACTGCGCTACGGCAACGCGCGCGACCTCGTCCTCGGACTCGAAGTGGTGCTGCCCGACGGCCGCATCTGGGACGGGATGCGTGCGCTGCGCAAGGACAACACCGGCTACGCGCTCAAGCATCTGTTCGTCGGCGCTGAAGGTACCCTCGGCATCATCACCGCCGCCGTGCTCAAACTATTTCCGTTGCCCAAGGACACAACGACGGCCTTCGTCGCGGTGCCCGATATCGCAGCGGGCATTGCGTTGCTCCGCCGTCTACAAGGCGCCACCGGCGAACAGGTTTCCGCCTTCGAACTCCTGTCGCGCTTTGCCCTCGACCTCCTGCTCAAACACGTCGCCGGCAGCCGCGACCCGCTCGCCGAGCGGCACACGTGGTATGTCCTGTTCGATGTCGCGGCGCCCGACCGGGCCCAGGGCGCCCGCGCCGCCGTCGAAGAAACCCTGGCCGCCGCGATCGCCGATGGGATCGCCATCGACGCGACGATCGCTCAATCCCAAGCCCAGGCCGCCGCGTTCTGGCGCCTGCGCGAAACCATCCCCGAGGCCCAGACCCGCGAGGGGGCCAGCATCAAGCACGATGTCGCGGTCCCCATCGACGCCTTCGCCGCGCTGGTCGAACGCGGCACCGCGGCGGCGCTGGCGGCAGTCCCCGGTGCCCGCCCGTGCATCTTCGGCCATCTCGGCGACGGCAACGCCCATTTCAACATCACCCAACCCGAAGGCATGGCGCCCGCGGACTTCCTCGCCCGCTGGGACGACGTCAACGCCCGCATCCACGACATCGCCCACGACCTCGGCGGCTCGATCAGCGCCGAGCACGGCTTGGGCCGCCTCAAGCGCGACACCGTCCTACGCTATAAATCCGACGTCGAAATCGACCTCATGCGCACCCTGAAACGCGCCTTGGATCCGCAAGGTATTTTGAACCCCGGCAAGGTTGTCGACCTGCAACCCAGCCTCAAGGAACTTCAATTGGCCGACGAGGCGCGCGGCGATCTTCCGGTGCCCCCGCGCGGCACCCGCCGCCGTAGGCCAAGTCCAGCGGACTAGGGGCACCTTCTCGATACCAATGAGGTCTCGGAGCTGCATCGCGGCCCACCGGCTTCTCGAAGACGCGATGATTACCGCCACCGCGCAAGCCCACGGACTGACCGTAGTCACGCGAAACGTGCGCGACTTCATCCCCTTTGACGTCCGCACGCTCGATACGTTCAACCCCTAGACGGCGGCTATTCCGTTTTATCTGTGGCGGTTTAGCCCGCCAATACGTCGGCGACCGGCGTGTGCGGCAACTTCAACGCCGTGGCGACCGGCCCATTCGTGACCGCGCCGCCGCACACGTTGAGCCCGTTGGCGAGGTGCGGGTTTGCCCGTAGCGCACCGCGCCACCCCCGGTCGGCGAGGTCCAACACAAACGGTAGCGTTGCGTTGTTGAGTGCAAACGTCGAGGTGCGCGCCATCGCGCCCGGCATATTGGTGACGCAGTAATGCACGATGTCGTCGACGATATAGGTCGGTTCGGCGTGGGACGTCGGGCGGCTGGTTTCGAAACACCCGCCCTGGTCGATCGACACATCGACCATCACCGCGCCGCGCCGCATCCGCTTGACCATCTCAGCCGATACCAGCTTGGGCGCTTCGGCGCCCGCCACCAAAACCGCGCCGATCACGAGGTCGGCCTCCAGGACATGTTCCTCGATCGCGTCCATCGTCGAAAACACGGTGTGAATGGTCGATCCGAATTGCAGGTCGAGCTCGTAGAGCCGCTGCGGATTCTTGTCGATCACCCAGACGCTCGCCCCTAGACCCACCGCCATGGTGGTCGCGTGGGTGCCGACGATGCCGCCGCCCAAGATGACGACCTTGGCCGCCGGCACGCCCGGCACACCGCCGAGAAGCTGGCCGCGGCCGCCCATTTCGATTTCCAAACAATGGGCGCCGACCTGGACCGACATGCGCCCCGCCACCGCGCTCATCGGTGTCAGCAGCGGCAATCCGCCGCGCGCATCGGTCACCGTTTCGTAAGCGATCGCGACGCACTGGGCGGCCATCAATGCCTTGGTCTGGGCCGGATCGGGCGCCAGGTGTAAATAGGTGAACAAGACTTGATCCTTGCGGATCAACGGGTATTCGCTCGCCTGCGGCTCCTTCACCTTCACGATCATGTCCGCCGCCGCCCACACCTCTGCGGCGCTGTCGACCAGCGTTGCCCCGGCCTGAGCGTAGTGCGCGTCCTCCAGGCCGATGACATGCGCCGCGTTCTTCTCGACGACGACCCGGTGCCCGCGGTGCACCGCTTCGCGGACGCTGCCCGGGGTCAGCCCGACGCGGTATTCGTGGTTCTTGACCTCCTTTGGAACGCCAATCGTCATCACCATTAGTCGACCTCGCGCAATACGCGGCCCAGCGTTTCGAAGAGTTGATCGATCTCGCGCTTTTCGATGATGAAGGGCGGCGACGCCGCGACGATGTCGCCGGTGACCCGCACAAGCACGTTCTCGGCATAGCACTTGGCAAAGACGTCATAGCCCCGGGCGCCGGGCGCGCCCGGGCGCGGCGACAACTCGATTCCTGCCACTAGGCCGATGTTGCGGATATCGATGACGTTCGGTGCGTCCTTCAGGCTGTGCGCCGCGTCCTCCCAGTAGGGCGCCAGCAACGCCGCGCGCTCGAACAACCCCTCATCTTTGTAGACGTCCAACGTGGCCAACCCGGCGGCACACGCCAGCGGGTGCCCGGAATAGGTATAGCCGTGGAACAGCTCGATCGCGCCCTCGGGGGTATTGTCCATGAACGCCTCGTAGACATGCTTGCGCACGAATACCGCGCTCATCGGCACGGTGCCGTTGGTCAGCCCCTTCGCCGTCGTCATGATGTCCGGCAACACGTCGAAATAGTCCGCGCCGAAATTGGTGCCGAGCCGGCCGAAGCCGGTGATGACCTCGTCGAAAATCAACAGGATGCCGTGTTTGTCGCAAATCTCGCGCAGCCGCTTGAGGTAGCCCTTGGGCGGGATGATGACCCCGGCCGACCCCGACACGGGCTCGACGATAACGGCCGCGATGGTCGAGGCGTCGTGCAGCGCGACGATGCGCTCCAGATCCTCGGCGAGGTGCGCGCCCCACGTCGGCTCGCCGCGGGTGAAGGCTTGATGCTCGCGGCTGTAGGTCGCGGGCAAATGGTCAACACCCGACAGCATCGGCCCGAAGAACTTCCGGTTGTTGACCATGCCGCCCACGGAAATACCGCCGAAGCCAACGCCGTGGTAGCCCTTTTCCCGCCCGATCAACCGGGTGCGCCCGCCCTCGCCGCGAAGGCGGTGATAGGCGATCGCCATCTTCAGCGCCGTATCGACCGCCTCGGAACCGGAGTTGCCGAAGAACACATGGTCGAGGTCGCCGGGCGTCGTCGCCACCAACCTTGCCGCGAGCTCGAATTCCGCCGGGTGCCCCATCTGGAAGGCAGTGGAATAGTCCAGCCGCGCCACCTGGGCCTGAACCGCTGACACGATATGGTCGTGACAGTGCCCGGCATTGACGCACCAAAGACCGGCAGTGCTATCCAAAACCTGACGACCGTCATGGCTCGTGTAATACATCCCCTTGGCACCGACCAACATGCGGGGATTGGATTTGAACTGCCGGTTTGCCGTAAACGGCATCCACAGGGCGTCCAGGTTATTGGGGCTGAAGTCGGCGGCGGGAGAAGACATCGAAGCGGCCTTTTCGTTTGTGGACTACGCCAAACAATCAGCCTAGCAGGGCCGGGCCGCCCCGCAAACGGCGCGCAAGGTTGTCCCTACTTCCCCTGCGGAACGTACAGCGTTACCGGGCCCTCGATTCCCTTCATGCCGTACTTGCCGCCCTCTTTGAATTTCAGCGACTTCCCCGTGCATAGCTCGCGCACGATGTTGGTCACCAGGATGCCGTCGGTTTCCGCCGCATCGCACACCCGCGCCGCCATCTGGACGGTCGACCCGAACAGGTCGTTATCTTCGACGATCGGTTCGCCCGCGTTGATCCCGATCCGCATATGTAAGGGGAGTGCGGGGAATTCCTTGTTGTGAGCGATCACGCCCTTCAGCATGATCAACGACGCCTCGACCGACTGCGCCGCATGGCTAAAGCGCGCCATGATCCCGTCGCCGGTGTGCTTCACCTCGGTCCCGCCATGGTCCTTCAGCGCCACCCGCACGATCGCGTTATGCGCCCGCACGATCTTTTGAGCGCCCTCGTCGCCGAGTTCCTGGGTGATCTTGGTGGAGCCGACGATATCGGTGAACAACACGGTAATCGGCCCGTCGTTCTTGGCCGTTTCGGTGTCCTTCGGGTTGCGCCATTTCACGATCGCCTTGGCCATGGCGCCGACCGATTTTTCGTCGCCCTTGGCATACTTGCGCAACGCCTTCGATCCGGCCTGGAAGGTGCCGATGTATTGCGGCTCGAGCAAATATTCCTCGTACTTGTCGGCCAGTTTTTGCGCGGCATCGGGTTTGTTGCCGATCAATGCTAACGCCTGTTGCAAAAGTTCGACGAACTGTTTGTCGTTGAGCTTGTTCTCGTCCTTGATCACCTCGGCCGCACCGGCCAGGAACAGATTCGCCCCGAACTTATCGGCGCCCGAAATTTGGATCTTTTCCTTGATCAGCGCTGCGATCGAGCCCTCGAGAAACTTCATCAAGGTCTGAGTCGCGCTGCTGGAATCGCCTTCGGGTTGGGGCGACTCCTCCTCGTCTTCTTCGTCGCCGTCGCTGTCTTCCGCGTCGGACGCCGCCTCGGCAATCGCCTGCTCGACCGCCGCCGGCGAGTTGCCGATACTCCTGCCACCCGATGCGCGGGCCGGCATCCCCGACATCCGGCGCAGAATCTGGAAATCGTCGCCGGTAAAAAAGATCATGCTCAGCAGTGCGCCGCAGACCACGAACGCCCCGACGAAAACGATGAAACTTTGCGGATCGAGAAACATCGTTACCTAAACGCCCACCATATCCCCGCCAACGCGCTCAAAACCCACCGCGCTGGACCATCCAGGTGACAATGGCTGCAAATGCCAAACTTGCCGCCACGATAACCGCAATCTTGGTCAAAACAACCGCTTCCGGCCCGGATACCGCGTTTTGGACGGTACGCGCGGCGCCGCGTGCACCGCGGCGGGGCGTCTCTTCGCCCTCGTCGTAGCCCGAGTCGTAGCCGCCGCCGAGTTCGACCTCGAAGTCGTCCCAACTCCCGCCGCCGCCAAAGCCGTCGTCATCGTCGCCGTAGTCATCACCAAAATCGCCGCCGTCGTCGAAACCGCCGAAGTCGTCGTCGTGGTCGTTCTTTCGCCCGGTCTTCTGGCCCTTCTTGATTTCACTCGAATAAATCGTCGATTCACGGTTCAGCCCGGTGGCCGGGTTGCGTTGTTCGCGCACGACCTTGACCGCCTGGATATGGCCCTGTTTGGCCATCTGTTTGGCGTCGTCGACAGCTTCTTCGCGCTGGTGCGACTGGAAGTGCGCTTCCAGGATCCAGCGGTTGTTCTGTTTGACGTAGAGTTCGTAGTTGATTTCCACAGGCGGCGAGTCGCTCTCTTCCGGCGGTCCGGCAGTGTCTCCGGGCCGAACAGCGTTGGCAAGTCTCCAGTCTTACCTTATGTGTCGAGAAATTGCCGCAGGATCTGCCCGATTTCCGCTGTATGGGCGTCCAGCATCCCATGCGAATAGGGAAGATTGTGGATCCTGCCATTGGCCAAAAGCGGCGCGGCGCGCGGGGTTTGCTCGGCCAAATCGTCGTCGGGGTTCAATAAAAGGATCGGCTGGCGCACCCCGGGCAGATTATCCGCCATTGCATAGGTGAAGGCCGCCCGGTGGCCCCACCACGCTACCGGCCCGCCGCGCAGGGATTCGCAGAAATTGCGCGCGACTACCGTGTCGGGCACGTCCGCCCCGTAGAACCTCCATAGCCCGGCAAATCGGTCGATTAGGTGCGAGCCGTCCTCGGCCACCGCGAGCGGGGTATTGCGGGTATGGCGCAGCGCCCGCTCCTCCTCGGTATAGAGCGGTGCTGACACCATCACGACCTTGCCGACGAGGTCGGGGCGCTGGCGCGCCAGTTCCATCGCGGTCTGGGATCCTGTGTGGTAGCCCATGACATCGACCCGGCCGAGGCCAAGCCGGTCGATCAGACCACCCATGCAGGCGGCATAGTCCTCGATCGTCGGCGCCGCCGCCGGGGCATCGGACTCGCCGAACCCCGGTGTATCTGGCGCTAGGGCCAATCGGTCGCGGCCCATCTCGGCCACCAGCGCATCGTAAATCCGGCCCGAGTTCGGGCTCATGTGAAACATCACGAACGGCGTGCGCGGCGCATCGGCGACCCCCACTTGGCGCACGTGTAAGAAGCCGTAGGGACCGTCGTGAAACGATCGGCGGACAGCCCCCGCTTGCACCGACGGGCGGCCCGGCGGCGGCTTCGCCGGCACCCCGGCCTCCGACGGCGCAGCGTCGGCGTCGAAAAAAGATCGCAACATCCCCGCAAAGGTCGCCGCATGGACATCGATCGACCCGTGCGAGAAATCCGGTACATCGACCACCTGGCCGTTGGCCACATAATCCGCGGCCCGTGCCGTCGGCGCCGTCAGGTCGTCGCCGAAATTGAAGATCAACACCGGCTGGCGCACCTTCGGCAAGTTCTCGGCGTGATGGTAGTTGAACGCCGCCCGGTGACCCCACGGCGACTTCTCTCCGCCCTTGAGCGATTCGGCGAGGCTGCGATGGGCGACGATCAACGGCACGTCGGGTTTGCGGAAGGTCTTGGAAAAATTCCACCGCCAGGCCAGATGCGAACCGTCGCGCGCGATCGTCTCCGGCGCGTAATCGTGCTTTTGCTTGGCGAGTTCGGCGTCCGAATAGATCGGTGCCGACACCAAAGCCAACTTACGCACTAGCTCGGGCCGCTGCAGGGCCAGTTCGACGCAGGTCTTCGATCCAGTGTGATAGCCCACGACATCGACCTGCTTGACCCCTAGCGCGTCGAGGAAGTCACCCATCGTCGCGGCGTAATCGGGGATCTCCGGCGGCACGGGCGGCGCATCGGAATCGCCGAACCCCGGCGTATCGGGTGCCAGTGCCAAGCGATCCCGGCCCAGTTCGGCCAAAGCTGCTTCCCACATCCGCCCCGAGGCCGGGCTCGCATGGATGAACAACACCGGCACGCCCGTGTCGGTGCCGGGGCCGGCGCTGCGGTAATGCAATTGACCGAAACGCCCGTCGAGATAGGCGCGCCCGACGCCCGCCGGGCGGCGCCAATGTTTCATGTCGTCGAGGGTGACGCCCGCCGCGGTCATCAGGCGGTCTTCGGCCGGTGAAACCCGAGGGTCTCGGCGTCCAACCCCAACTCGCTCTTGCCGAAGGGCGTTACGTTGCGATCCCAGTTGACCGCGATTTGCGTGCCCATCGCGGAAATGTCGCGGTAGTGGCGCTGGACCGGATTGTCGTCGTACAGCCCCATCGCGCCCATCTGCCGCACCAGCCGCGTGACCGCGCCGATCAAAAGCTTGGCGACGAACGCGCGGTCGCGGTTCATTTCCAGCATTTCCTCGTGGTTGAGTCCTTTTCCCGCCGAACCGCGCTCGTGCAGCAGACGGTTGTTGCTCTCATAGACCAGCCGCGCTGCCTTGATCTCGGCCGCCGACTCGGCGAGGCGCTGCTGCACCTGCACCATTGCGGCGACCTTGCCGCCGAACAACGCCCCTTCGCGTACCGCGGTCATATCGCGGTAGTCGGCATAGGCGCCCTCCGCCGCCCCCAGCATCGGCCCCAGCAGGCTCGACCCGAAGTAGGGGCCGAATTCCAACCGGTAGAGATAGTGCTCGGGATTGACTGCGGCGCCCGGCGGATCGGGCGCGAACGTCGCGCGCGAATCCATTACCCGGTAATCGGGCACAAAGACCTCGTCGCAGTGGACGTCCTTGCTGCCGCTCGCCTTCACCCCGGAAACGAACCACGTGTCCTGTATCTCGTAATCGCCCTTGGGCATCAACACCCGCAGGAATCCGGGCGCGTCGTGCAAGCCGCGCTCGCTGGCCTCGACCGGTGCCGGCACCATGCACCAATCGGCATGGTCGACGCCCGACGCAAAGCGCCACGTGCCAGTCACAATATAGCCGCCGTCGACCTGGCGCGCGGTGCCGTCCTTGCGGGCCGAAGCCGTGGCGATGATCTGGTCCTGATTGGGCCCCCACACCTCGTCTTGGCATTGCTTGGGCATCCGCGCCAGGATCGCCGCATGGGCCCCGACGACCGCGACAACCCAGGCGGTGGACGAACACGCCCGCGCGATCACCCGCGCCGCTTCGGCATGCGCCGCCCAGTCCATCTCGTAGCCGCCGTAGCGCTTGGGTTGCAGCAGCCGCATCATCCCCGTGGCGTAGAGATCCTTGACCGTCGCATCCGGCAGGCGGCGTAGCTTCTCGGCCTCCGCCGCGCGTTCGCGCAACGCCGGTAACAGGCCCTCGGCCCGTTGCAAGATCTCGTCGAGGGTCGGTGGGGTCGCGCTATCCTGTCGTGCAATCGCCATGGTTCGTTTCCTTAGGATGCCGTGCGGCCGAGTTCTTGATCGATATGGACGTCGCCCGTCGGCAGGCCTAACGCCCATTTCCCGTAGGGCATCATGTTGCGATCCCAATTGATGCCGATTTGTGTCGCGATTCCCATCACGTCGCGGTGGTGCCGTTGGACCGGGTTGCCATCGAAAATTCCCATCGCCCCCATCATCCCGACCAACCGTTCGGTCGAACTGACGCAGAGGTTGGCGACAAAGGCGCGGTCGCGGTTGATCTCCAACCGCTTCTCGGCCGGAATATGTGTGCCGCTGCGGCCGGACTCGCGCAAGTAGGCGATCTGCTCGGTCATGACGACCTCGGCCGCATGAAGTTCCGCAGCGCTTTCGGCGACCCGCAGTTGCACCGGCGCGTTATCGGCGACCGCCTCGCCCGTCATCGTCCCGGTCCGCTTGGCGGTAATCGCGCAATAATCGTTGTAGGCGCCCTCGGCTGCACCGAGGATCGGCCCCAGCAAGCTCATGCCGACATAGGGCATGAACGGCACTTTGTAGAGATATCCGCCGTTGACCTTGCTCCCGGGCGGATTGGCTCCGACCCACTCGGCCGCCGGCAGCGTGCGGTGGGCGGGGACGAACACATCCTCCAACACCAAATCCTTGGTTCCCGTGCCGCGCATCCCCGACACGTGCCAGGTATCGGCAATCGACCAATCGGCGCGCGGGACCACGATTTGCGTCGGGGTCTTATCGTCGTCGATATAGACGCCGAACATCGCCCACTCGGCGTGGTCGCAGCCCGAGGCGAATCCCCACTGGCCGCTGACCCGCAGGCCACCTTTCTCGCGCGTCGCGCCGCCGCGGCGCTTCACCGAGGCGGTCGTGATCAGTTGATTTTGGTTGGGCCCCCACACCTCGTCCTGAACCGCGCCCGGCATGCGCCCGAGGAAGGCGGCATGGGCACCGACGACCGCGACGATCCATGCGGTCGAGGGACAATGCTTGGCAACTTCGCGCCCGATCGCAAATTGTGCGCCCCATTCCAGCTCCAAGCCGCCGTGGCGTTTGGGCTGAAAAAATCGCACCAATTCGTTGTCGAACAGGGCCTGCATGTTCTTCTTGAGGACCGCGCGATTGGCCTCGGTCTCCGCCGCCGTGGCGCGCAGTTGCGGCCCCAACGCGCGGGCCCGCTCGACCAGCACCGCTTCCATTTCCAACGGTTCCGACGCGTCGACGTCCCGAACAGCCATGGGTCATCTCCCTTTATCGTTGCTGCCTTTGTCGCATGCGGACACGGCAAACTAAACGCCGCCCCCCAGAGCGGTTCGTCTGGCGGTCAGGCCGGGCGCATTAGGCCGGCGGCGAAGGCATCGATCGCGGTGGCCATCTCCGCCGGGCTGTCCTCTGGCACGAAATGATATCCCGAGAGCGTCATCGTTTGTTGGTTCGGCCAGCCTTCGCACTGGGCGCGCTGGCGCGCCGTCAGTCCGGTCGCGCCGCTCACCAGCAGCAACAACTTGGGAAGGGGCGAGGCCGCCATGAAGGCCGCGTCGGCTGCCGTCATCGCCACCACATCGGCGGGCGCTCCGTCGATCGGCAGTTCGCGCGGGAACATCAGTGTCGGCAACCGTCCGGTTCCCGGCGTCGCGAACGGCGCGCGGTAGTTTGCCATTTCGGCGTCCAACAGGGTGCGCTGGACGCTGCGCGGGATTGCCTCGACAAAGACATTGTCCTCGAACACCAAGCGTTCGCCTTCTACCTCGCGCAAGCTCTGGAAGAACGGTCGGCGGCTCTCGGGAAAATCCGACCACGTGCGCTCGCCCACGACCGGCTCGCAATAGGCGACGCCGCGAACCGTCTCACCGTGGCGCCGCACGCGGTGAAACGCCAGCGCCGCCCCCCAACCGTGCCCGACCAGGACGTGGGGTCCAAGATCGAGCCGGTCGAACCACGCATCGAGATAGGCGACATGGTCAGCGACCCGGTAGGCGCACCCCGCCGGCCGGCCCGACGCGCCCATCCCGATCAGGTCCGGCGCGAGACACCGATAGGATCCGCGCAACGGCGCGATCACGTTGCGCCATAAATAGGACGATGTCGGATTGCCGTGCAGGAACACGAGCACCGGCCCCGAGCCCTCGTCGACGAAAGCGATGTGCGAGCCGCGCGTCGGCACCCGCCGCCGCGCAAACGGATCGTGCGCGGCAATCGCGCTCATCGGCGCGCAGGGTCGTGGCTGGAATATTGGCGGTGCGTCACCCGACCGCGCCCGATGCTTGCAACGCAGCGATACGGGCATCGTCATACCCCAGACGTGCGCGCAGGATGGCCGGGCCGTCGGCCCCCAGAACCGGTGCCGGCGCGTAGCGCGTCGTATCGCCCGCGACCTTCACCGGATTGCCCGCCAGCGCGATTTGCGTGCCGTCGAGCTCGACCCGGGGCACCATCGCGCGCGCCGCGGTTTGCGGGGAAGCGGCGGCCTCGGCGACGCTCTGGATCGGTGCCGCGGGCACATCGGCGGCGGTCAATATCTCAAGCCAGTCGGCCTGGCCCTTGGTGCGCAGAACCGCGGCAATCGCGGGTTCGAGGTCGTCGCGGTGGGCCACCCGCGCGGCATTGCTGGAAAAGCGCGGATCGGCGGCGAGATCGGCCCGGCCGATCGCGGCGCAAAACGCGACCCAATACTTCTCGACCCCGACGGCAGCGACCACGATGGGTTCGTCGGCCGTCGCAAAGGCTTGATATGGAAAAAAGTTCGGATGACCGGCGCCGTGCGGCGGCGACGCCACCCCGCTCGTAAAATAGTTGGTGATCTCGTCACCGAGCAACGCGATCTGCGCATCAAACATCGCGATGTCGACCCGCCGCCCCTTACCCGTGGCACGGCTCTCGACCAGCGCGGCCAAGAGACCCAGCGCGCCGAACAACCCGCCCGCGGTATCGCCCAAATGAAACGGTATGTGGGCCGGTCCGCTCGAAGCGTGTCCCGTGAGGCTCATCCCGCCACCGAGCGCCTGGACCGTCAAATCGTAACCCGCTCGCTTCGCCCACGGGCCGTCCTGGCCGAAAGCGCTGACCGAACACGACACGATGGCCGGATTGATCTGCACCAGACGGTCGTGATCGACCTTGAGGCGGGCGAGCACGCCGGGCCGAAAGTTGTCGAAGACGACATCGGCACCGCGCACCAAATCGTCGAACACCGCGAGCCCATCGTCGTGCTTGAGGTCCAGCACCAGGCTGCGCTTGTTGCGGTTGTAGCTGTGGAACTGCGCGTTCTCGCCGCGCACCTGGGCGCCGATCTTGTTGCTGCGCACTGGATCGCCGCCGGGCGGCTCGATCTTAATGACATCGGCGCCGAGGTCGGCCAGCAGCATCGTCCCGAAGGGGCCGGCGATAAACATCGACAGATCGAGGATCGTCACCCCGTTCAGGACGCCCGCTTGGGTCACGACCAGCCCCAAATGCGCGCCGCGTTATCCCACAGAAACGCCGCGCGCGACTCGGGCCGCAGGTCCATCTCCACCACGTCGGCGACGGGTTTGGCGTAATCCATGAACGGATAGCCCGTCCCGAAGAGAACCTTGTCGCGTCCATAGGAATTCAGGAAATGCTTCAACGCGGGCGGCAAATATTTGGGCCGGTGCCCCGAGGTATCGATAAAGACACGTTCATGCTTCCACGCCAGACCGATCAATTCGTCGGTCCAGGGAAACCCGGCATGGCCGGCGACGATCGTCAGGTCGCGGAAGTAAAGCGCGACATCGTCGATATAGAGCGGCCGCCCCACGTCCGAACGCTCCATCACCGCGGTATGGCCGGTCAGAATCAGGGCCGGGATGCCAAGATCGACGCAGGCCGCATAGAACGGGTAGTAGATCGCGTCGTTGGGCGGCACCCCATAGAGAAACGGCAGCACCTTGTAGCCGCGCAAACCGTCCTCGGTGACCGCGCGGCGCAGTTCGGCCACGCCCTCCATACCGCGCCGGGGATCGACGCTGGCGCAGCCGACAAGGCGATCGGGCGCACCCGAAACGACTTCCGCGATCTTCCGATTGTCGCTGGGCGAGCCCGGAAAGTCGGTCGCCGACACAACGATCTTCGCCACCCCACCCGCGTCGGCCTCGCGCAGTAGCCCTTCGGGCGTCACGTCAGCGCGGCCCGGCATCCCGAGCCGGTCGTACAACGCTTGCATGGGCGGATAGGCGGCGAAATACGCGGCATCCCAGTAATTCGCCCAGACGTCGGCGACGCGCAGGTGTGGTGCATCCATGGGCGCATTCGCCCTATTCGAACGCCCGCTGTCAAGACAACCCGGCAATCGCGCAGCGGAGTGACGGCGACCACACGCGAAACCGATTGGCGTTGTACGGCCGGCGGCCCCTTCCTACCTTCAAAGATGCCGCTGGCATGGACCTTGCGGCCAAGGAACCGACACCCGCGAAAAGACGGGTTCCCGGACGACAGTCTGGGCGAAACTGGGACAACTCTTGGGGCCAGAGGCACCGATTCGTACCAAATCTGGACGAACGGTCAGTTTTGGGGAGGACAGTCGGACGATGGCATTGCGGTATCTCGTACTTTTTCTATCTGCATTCACACTCGCGGCATTCACCTGGTCGGTGACGGCGCGCGCCGCAGACCCTTTGGTCGATGGCGCCTGGGCCGTCCAAAACCTCAACGCCCCCAACGTCGTGTTCCTCGACGTCCAATCCGCGCGCAACTACCAGCGCCGCCAGATCCCCGGATCGATTCACACCGAATACCCCGACGACGGCTGGCGCTTCTTCAGCACCCAATTAGGCATCGCCGTTCCCTCGCAAACCGAATTCGCTCGGCTCGCCGGCGGCCTCGGGATCGCCAACAGCAATCACGTTGTCGTCGTCGCTACCGGCGGCACCGAACGCGACATGTCGATCGCGACCGATGTCTACTGGACCTTCCGCTACTTCGGGCACGCCGAAGTCTCGGTGCTGGACGGCGGCATGCGCAGCTACCGCAGCGCCCGCGGCAAGGTTGCGAACGGAGCCGGCACAAAGCGCCCAGCCACCGAATATACGCCGCGCCAGCGTAGCCGGATTCTGGCCGACTACGACGACGTCTTCGGTGCGCTCGGGGTCAGCACGCTGGTCGATAACCGGCCCTACGCAAACTTCCTCGGGATCAACAAGACCGACCTCGCGGCACGCTATGGCGCCATCCCCGGCACCAAACATTTGCCGATCGACTGGTTAATGAAGGATGGCGGTGGCCAGTTTCGCAGTAGAGACGAACTGATCCGTCTCTTCACTCATGCCGATGTCCCGATCACGGGCGCCGTCATCGCCATCGGCGATTCCTCGCTCGAGGGCTCGCTTGGCTGGTTCGTGATGTCCGAAATTCTCGGCAACCGCCTAGCGAAACTTTACGCCGGCGGCATGGCCCAATGGACCCGGCGCGGTGACAACCCCCTCGTCCGCCGCGTCGACATCAGTGCCCCGGCGCCGGCCAACTAACACGGCAAAACGCAGGGTTGTTCGCTAATCCAAATTGCCGGCGGTACCGGGCAGGAAGGTGACAATTTCGGGGAAGATCGCGATCAGCACGACGAAAGCCGCCATGATCAAAAAGAACGGGATCGACGCCCGGGTGATCTTACCGATCGAATCACCGGTCAACCCCTGGACGACGAACAGGTTGAACCCGACCGGCGGGGTAATCTGCGACATCTCCACCACCACGACCAGGAAGATGCCGAACCAGATCGGATCGAAACCTGCCGCCACGACCAGCGGAAAGGTGATCGGCAGGGTCATCACGATCGCCGACAAGCCGTCCAGCACCATGCCCAGGATGCCGTAGAACACCAGCAGCACAGCGATCAGACCGAAGGGGCCGAGTTCCATCGCCGAAATAATGTCGGCGACCTGGCGCGGCACGCCAAGGAACGCCATGCCCTTGGACAAAAACAGCGCACCCGCCAAGATCAGCGCGATCATACTCGTGGTCTTGATCGTACCCATCAGCGAAAGCTGGAGCGTGCGCCAGTTCAGCGAGCGCTGGAGCGCCGCGACCACCAACGCGCCGAAGACCCCGACGGTGGCCGCTTCCGACGGCCCGGCAATTCCGGAATACATCGACCCCAGGACGAGCCCTATCAAGAAGACCACGGGAATCAGGTCGAGGACGCCCCGCCACCGATCGGCCCATGTAAATGCCTCTTCGGTCGCTGGCGTCAGCGCCGGGTTCATCGCCGCCCGCACCCCGATATAGGTCATGTACGACAGCGCGAGGATCAGCCCCGGCACGATCCCGGCGATAAACAGTTGCAGGATCGACGCCTTGGTTAGAACGCCGTAGATAATCAAAATGATCGACGGCGGAATCAGCAGACCGAGCGTCCCGGCACCCGCCAGCGAACCCAGCGCAAGTTCGCGGTTGTAACCGCGCTTGAACAGTTCGGTCAGGGTGATCCGCCCAACCGTCGCCGCCGTCGCCGCCGACGACCCCGAGGCCGCGGCGAACAACGTGCAGCCCAAGACATTGACGTGCATCAGGCGGCCCGGCAAACGCGTTGTCCACGGCGACAAGCCGCGGAACAGCAGTTCCGAAAGGCGGGTATGGAACAAGAGCTCGCCCATCAAGATGAATAGCGGCAGCGCGATGAGCTCGGGGCTGGTCATGCTGCCCCAGACGTCCTGCGCTAGGAACTTGGCCACCGGCATGTTGGGCCGGAACAATTCGAGCCCGACGATGCCGACTGACATCAAGGCAAAGCCGACCCACACCGCGGCACCGAGCATGGCGATCAAGAGGACGACGACCGTCAAAGCCGGTGCGGTCACAGGACATTCTCCTCAAGGGTCTCTTGTACTTTGCCGCGCTCCGGCGCTTCACGCAGGAACAGTCTGACGAGTCGCGCCAGCAACGCCAGCGACAGCAGCGCCACGCTGATCGCAAGGCCGCTTTGCGGAATGCCAAGGGGCGTTTCGCTGGGAAAAAAGGAATTCGACCCCAACGCAAAGGTGCGGGCGGTGAAGTCAACGACCGAAACCGTCAGGTAGACCGAGACGGCGAGCGCGATACACGTCGCTAGTATATCGACGGCGCGCCGCGCGCCCTCTCCCAACGGCGCCAAGATCAGGCTCACCCGGATGTGCCCGCCTTCGCGCAGCGCCCAAGCGCTGCCGCCGAACATGATGTAGGCCAACATGTAGCTGGAATACTCGAACGCAATCGGAATTGAATAGTTGAACAGCGCGCGCGAAAGGATCTCGGCCATGCCCAGGAGCGCCAGAATGGCGAGCAGTGCCGCCGCAATCCACGCGGATAGACGCGTCAGCCCGTCGACTGCCTTCAGAAATATTTGAATCATTGGGGCCCTGCGTGACCGGCGTCCGGCGCTGAGCGCCGGACGCCGGTCAATGCCGGTGGGCGTCGCCTAGGACGACTTGCCCGCTTCTTTCAGGAAGTTCTCAAGGATCGGGCCGGTGCCCTCAACCTTGCCGGTGAAGTCCTTCCACATCGGACGACCGTTCGCGCGCATCGCATCGATGACCTCCTTCGTCATCGGCGCAACCGTCATGCCGTTGTCGGAAAGCGCCTTCAGCTTGACCGAATCTTCGGCTCTGCTGACGTCCCAGAACTTCGGCTCGAGATCCTTCGCCAGCGCTTCGATCTTTTGCTGGTTCTCGGGCGAGAGCTTGTTCCACGCATCTAGGTTCACCGTCATGTGGTTCAACGCCCACAGGTGATTGGTACGATAGGTGAACTTGAGGAACTCCCAGTACTTCTGTGCAACCGCCGTGGTGCCTGAAGTCATCACCGCATCCAAACCACCGGCGGCCAGCGAGGGGACGATATCGGCATTGTTGACCAAGAGCGGCGACATCTTCAACGCCCGCATCAGGTCGGTCGAATTCTTGTCATAGACGCGAATCTTCTTTCCCTCGAGGTCCCCCAGCGAGTTGACGACCGTCTTGGTAAAGATGTTCTGGCTCGGCCATGGCACCGAGTAGAGCAGCTTCTGATTGTGCTTCTCGAACGCCTTGACGTAGAGCGGGCGGATTGTGTTCCAGAACGTGGCCAACTCGTCATAGTCGTTGATCAAGAAGGGCAGCGCCTCGAACCCGAGCATCGGCTCGTCGCCGACCTGCTGGAAGCCCGCCATCTCGCCCATGGGGACGATCCCGTCGCCCACCGAACGGAGCGACTCGGGCCCCTTGATGCCAAGCGCGGCACCGGGATGGGTAATCATCTCGACCGCGCCGTTGGTCGCCTTCTTGACTTCTTCGGCGAATTTTTGGGCGTTCACCGTGTGGAACTCGGTCGGTCCCCAAGGGATCGAGACATCCCATTTGGTTTGCGCCAGCGCAGGCGACGCCGCCAGCGCACCAAGCGCCGCAGCACCGGTCACAGCGGCGGCAGTCTTCAAAAATGTCCGTCTCAGCATCGAAATATCCTCCCTGTTATTATCTGGACCGCACAGTACGCGCCTGCGGCGGCCCGGTCCAAGGGCGAACCGCCCTCGGAGTAGGAAATATTACCACATTTTTACGACGTCACCCCATCGCCTCCGATCCCGCGTCCGCCCTATCATCGCCGCCATGACCGCTCGCCCCACCGCCTCCAACGGCCACGCTTTGGACCTTGATCCAGCGGCGCTTCGGCGGCGATTTCGGGCGGACGGCGATCGCGGCCCCACCACCGGGCGGGCACCGGGCTACCTTCAGTGCAACCTCGTGATCCTGCCCCACCGGGACGCCCAAGCCTTTGCCGCCTATTGCGCGGCCAACCCGGCGCCCTGCCCCTTGCTCTACACCGGCGCGCCGGGCAATCCGATGTTGGACCCGCTGGGTGCCGACATCGACATCCGCACCGACCTGCCGGCCTACCACCTCCATCGGCCCGGTCAGGCGCCCGAGGTCGTGCCCGATATCCGCGACCAGTGGCGCGCGGAGTCGGTCGCCCTGGTGCTGGGCTGCTCGCTGTCGTTCGAGGCGGCCTTGGTCGCGGCCGGGATTCGCCTGCGACACCTCGAGCGCGGCGGCGACATTGCCGCTTTTCGCACCGCGACGCCGACCACCCCCGCAGGCCCCTTCGCCGGACCGCTCGTCGTTTCGATGCGCGCGGTGGCCGCCGCCGATGCCGACCGCGCCGCCGCCATCACCGCGCGCTTTCCCCATGCCCACGGCGCACCGGTGCATGTCGGCGAGCCCGGCACCCTTGGCATCGCCGATGTCGAACGACCCGACTGGGGCGAGCCGCCGCAGTTGCTACCTGAAGAAATAGCAATGTTCTGGGCCTGCGGCGTCACCTCGCACCTGGCCCTCGTCAACGCGGGCCTGCCGCTGGCCATCACCCACGCGCCGGGGTCGATGCTGATCACCGACCTCCCCGCCGACACGCCGCCCGATCTCTAGCGGTCGGCCTAGGCGCCTCGCGGCCTCACGCCGCGCAGTGCGCCCGCACCAGTGCGACAATCTCGTCGGTGCGGGTCTCCAGCGGCCATAGCCCCGTCGGCGACAGGTCGACGACACGACCGTTTTGCATGACCTCGGCTGCACGCGCCGTCGCGGCATAGATATCGTCGCGCACGTTGAACACCAAAATGGGTTGGGCGAGGTCGCCCAGCGCCGCGCGCATGTTGTGGGAAAACACCGCCTTCATCGCGTAGGCCGCATTGCCGCGGTTGCGCAGGCTGTCGGAAATATAGCGTTCGATCATCGCGTCGGTGACCCCCGGCCCGCGAAATTGCGCCCAGTTGTTCCACAGCCCGACGAGGTGCGTCCCGTCGCTGTTCTCGGTCGGCTGCAATGCCGCGCCCGTCCAGGCGCGCTGCTTGGCGCGCTCCTCTTCGGTGTAGACCGCTGCGCCGACCAGCACGACATGCTTCACCCGATCGCGGTGCTGGCGGGTGAACTCGACCGCGATCCGCGCTCCGGTATGGACCCCCATCACGTCGATCTCGCCCAGGTCCATCGCATCGATCACTGCCCCATGCGCCCTGGCATAGCCGTCGATCGACAACGCCTCGGGCGGCGCGTCCGAATGGCCGTAGCCCGGCGTATCGGGCGCCACCATGTAGCGATCGCCCGCGAACCCGCGCATCAAGGCATCGAACGTCCGCCCCGACAGCGGGCTTTGGTGAAAGCACACCAAGGGCCGCGCGCCCGCGCCCTTCTCGCCGATTTCGTAAAGATGCACCTGGCCGTAGGGGCCCGCGACGTAGCGCCGCCGCACCGCCACCATTTATTGCACCCCGCCAAGCGGCCGCCCGTTGAGCAAGAAGCCCCCGTTCGGCCCGTTGCCGAATTCATAGACATGCACGGTTTCGTCGTCCCGCACCTCGGGCCGCGCCATCGCCATGGCAAAGGACAGCATTGCGATGAGTTGCGCGTTTTCCCCGGCGTTGGCCGATAGCGCCGCCACCGCCGCCCCGAGCCCGCGCACCGCGATCCGGTTTTCCTCCGTCGTGAAGCGCAACGACGCAATGTCGTAGCCCACCGGCGACTCGAGCCGGGCGGTGATGCCGCCGTCGCGCAGGTCCAACCGGTCGAGGGAAATGGTCGTGCCCGATTGCGCCAGCACTCCGAGGAACGCCGTCATCGCAGTCGCCGCGGTGTCGCCCGCCGCCGGCGAAAGCCGGGCAACCTCGTCGATCAACGCTGCCAGCGGAATGTTGCGGGCACTGACATCAATGTTCGCGGTGCCGGGAACGAGGCCGACGAAGGGGCCGGACAGCACGAAATCGCCGATTGAAATCCGTTGGTCGGTGTCGACCGCCATGTCCCGTTTCGACGATGCGGTAGCGCGCGTTTCAAACCTGCCCAGCGAGATAAAAGGAGTCCCGGAGCCATCGGTCATCGCGAGATCGTCCATCTCGAATCTATAGGTGAGGCCGCCGTCAAGCGCCTGGACGCTGGCCATGCGACCGACCCGCATGACGCCTGCGCCCGTCCGAATGTCGATGCGCCTGACATCGACGCTGAACCGCTCCCGCGGTCCGTCCGCCTGGAGCCCGGCGAGAAACCGCGCCCCTCGGTTCTCGGTCGAACCGGAGAGAACGCCTTCCAGCCCGACGATCGGATGGCCCGCCACGCTTGGCAATGGCAGACCTTCGACCTCGCTATCGATCGCGCCCCCTTCCGCCGTTGCCGTCGCGCCCTCGCCGTCGTCGAAGGCCAACCCCCGCCAGTCGATCCGCGCCGTGCGGTCGATCGATGTCCCGTCGGCGGACAACGCTGTTGTCTCGCGGGCATCGACGTCGGCGATTCGCGCTGAAAACCGGTGGCCGTTCTGCCCTTCCAGTCGGATATCACCGAACATCGCCGTCGCTTCGGTCGGCGCGCTCACGCGGGTATCCCAGATCCCGCGGTAGGTCTGCGCGCCAACGACGATCGTCGCGGCAAGCTTGCCGTCGAACCAGACGTCGATCGGCGACAGTCGTTTGACGTCGAAGTCGTAAAGGTGCGGGCCGCGCGGGGTGACGTCGACTTGGCTGACCGCAAAGTCGAGCCTGAGCCCCTCCGGCGTGTCGACCGTGATGGGCGGCAGAACGAGTTCATAGGCCCCGTCCGCGCCCCGCCGCACCAGGGCAGGACCGGTGATAGCAATCGGCAAATCGAGCGCCTCAAGGGCGTTCAGGTAGCCTTCGACCCCGCGGGCAATGGTCCGGGCGTCGGCGTCGGCAGTCCCCTCAAGGCGCACCTCCGCCCCCAGCGCCGATCCCCACGCCATAACCGCCGCAGCAGCGGCGAACGCGGCGGCAACGCCCCTCACGCCTGGACCAACTGCTGCAACGCGCCCGATCCCGGATTGCGCACGATGGCCGTGTCGACCGCGCCCAGCCCCGGCACCTCCAGCGTCATCCGCGGCGTATAGGTCTCGACGCCCAGCGCCGCGCACTCGGCCAGCGCCACACTCAAGTCGGGCACCAGGAAGCTTTGCATCAAATAGCCGATGTTGGGCGCCACCGAATCGGGCACCAAATCGGGCACCGGGTAGTTCAGCGGTTGCGACGTCGCGATTTTGCCGAACATGTGATTGCCCTGCATGAACGTCACCTGGGTGCGGCCGCCGTCGGGCACCTTTTGGAACTTGCGATAGTTGTCGCTGTCCAGAACTTGATTGATGTGCACCCCCATCTTGAGTACCCGCACATAGAACTCTTTGGACTTCTCGATATCGCGCATGCACGACGCGGTCGTCACCACCGGGGTGAAACCGGTCGACGTTCGTCCAAACGATTCGACATAAGCGCGCATCTTGCCGATCCGCGTCGCCGGGTCCTTGGTCGCAAGCTCGACCCAGTTGATCAACACCCCGTCGGGCCCTTCGAACACCACCTCGATCGGTGTCCCGACATCGGCGGTGAAATCGTGCGCCACCGGATCGGACCAAAACGCGTAGCCCAATTTGCGGAACTTCTCGGTCTCGCCGAAAATATCGGCGGTATAGAAGTTAAGGTTGATCAAGCCATAGGCTCGCGCGGGCTTGGCCGCCCGCACCACCTTGCGGCCTTCGGCCTCGAACTGGACCAACAGCACACGCCCCACCGGATCGGGGCCGGCATGCAGGAACACCGCCTGCGCCCGCGACCCCTTGGGCAAATGCCAAAACGTCTCAAAGTCCTTGCCTGCCCAGGTCACCGCCGCACTCGCCGTCATCCCGGTGAGGTCGCGGTAGAAGTGCAACGAGCGCGCCATGTCGGCCACCCCAATCGTGGCAACGCTCATCGCCGATCCGTCGGGCGCAACGATATCCGTGGTCATAGTCGGTCCTCCCCTAGCGCCATCATACAGCGCCCTAAACGCGATCCTACGGCGCGCTCAACCGCCGTTTGCCGTCCGCGCTCTTCAAGATACCCGGCGCGTCCAGATCCAGCCGGTCCCACAGTTTGCACGTCACCTGCTTATGCTTTTGATCCAGCGCTTCGCAGTAATTGGTGTATTCACACACGCGGACATCCGTACCGCGCCCCGATAGCACCTTCATGAACCAATCGGGATCGGCGAGCGACTGGCGGGCAAACGCCACGATGTCCGCAGCGCCTGACGCCAAAACGTCCTCCGCCTGATCAAAGCCGTGCATTCCCCCCGACACCACCACCGGGGTGTCGAACCCGGCGGCGCGCACCGCTGCGCGCACCGCCAGCGCCGCATCGACATTGCGCCCGAAGGGTCCGCGCTCGTCCGACAGATATTGCGGCATGCACTCGTAGCCCGACGGCCCGGTATAGGGATAGGCCGACCAACCCACCGACGGCTGCAGCGCATCGTCGAACTTGCCGCCGCGCGACAGCGATAGAAAGTCCATGCCCGCGCGCGCGAACACCGTCGCGAACCACGCCGCGTCGTCCACCCCGCTGCCGCCCGCGATACATTCGTCGGCGAGGAAGCGCGCCCCCAACGCAAAGTCGGTCCCCACCGCAGCCCGCGCCGCAGCGTAAACGTCGAGCGGCAAACGCACCCGGTTCTCCCGCGTCCCGCCATAGCCATCGGTGCGCGTATTCGTCGCCGATAGGAACGACGCCATCGTATAGGCGTGGGCATAGTGCAGTTCGACGCCGTCGAACCCGGCCGCGCGCGCGCGCCGTGCCGCATCCGCGAACGCGCCCGGCAGCATATGCGGCAAGTCCGCGATCTGCGGCAGGTGGGTGTCGGTCACCCGTTCGCGGGTGCCATAGCGCAGCGCCTCCACCTCGCGGGCATCGAGCGCCGCGTCCAGGTCCGCGTCGTTGAGCGCCGCCAGACCGGCGCGCACCGCCGCGTCGGGTGCATCGCGCAGGTCCAGCGCGTCGCGGTGCCGCGCGGTGATCTTCAGGAACCGTTCGAAATACTTGGTGCGGTCGGGCCGCCGCCGTATGCCGAGAAAATCGATGATCTGAATAAAGAGCTTGGTCTCGCCGCCGCTGGCCTCGCGCACCGCCGCGACGAGATCGCGCAGGCCCGGCACGAAGCGGTCGTCGTTGATCCGCAACAGCGGGCCTGAGGCCACGTCGCGTACCCCCGTCGCCTCGACCACCAAGACGCCGGGCTTGCCGCGGGCGAAACGTGCGTACCAGTCGAGCACTTCGGGCGTGACGAATCCGTCCTCCGTCGCTCGCCATGGCACCATCGCCGGCACCCAGGTGCGGTGCCGTGCCGCCACCGGCCCCAACTCGACCGCCGAAAACAGCCGCGCCGCCGCCGCTTCGTCGGCCGTTGGCCAACGACCCGGATCGGGGTGCCATTTGATGCGCTGTTGCGGCCGCCACATGGGGCCAGTGTGCCATCTTCGCCGCCGGTCCGCATGGCCGGGATGTCGCCCGGTCGCGCTTAGGCGTCCTCGCGCCCCTTGCCGACCCAGCGCACCAGCAGCAATGCCAGCACGCCAAGCACCCCGTAGCCGGCGACCAGCGGCAACACGGTCCCGTCGTAGCTTTGACCGATCAGCGAACCCAAGGCGAGCGAGATGAACCCAGTCAACGATGCGACCACCGCCGAGCCGACGCCCGCGATATGCCCCAAGGGTTCCATCGCCATTGCATTGAGGTTGCCGAACAGAATCCCCATGCAAAAGAATGTCGGGATGCCGTAGACCATGAACGCCCACAGCGGCGGCACGCCGGCCATCGACGCCGCGACCGCAAAAAACACCGCCGCCAACACGATGATTGCGACCAACGCGCGTACCGTCAGCCGCCGCATTCCAAGCCGCATAACCAACCGCGCGTTGGTGATCGACGCGCCGCCGATCCCGATGGCCAGCCCGGCAAAATACAGCGGAAACAAATCGCCGACGCCGTAGGTGTCTTGGAATATCTGTTGCGAAGACGTGAGGTACCCGATCATCGCCGAGAAAATCAGCCCCGCCGCCGCCGCGCTGCCGATCGCCGCGCGTGTCCGGCACACCTCCCACGCCGCCTTACCGATTCGGGCCAGCGAGAACGCCCGACGCTTTTCCCGCGGCAGCGTTTCAGGCTGGCGCGCCGTCAACCAAATCGATGCGCCGATGGCCAGGGCAAGGAACAACCAAAAAATGCCGTGCCAATCCGCGAACACCATGATGCCCTGGCCCAGCGCCGGCGCCGCCACCGGCACCAGGATGAACACCGCCATTACGAACGACATGATCCGCGCCATTGCGCGCCCGGCATATTGATCGCGAATCAAGGCGACCGCGACGGTGCGCGGCCCGGCAGCACCGATCCCCTGCAACACCCGCCCGGCCAGCATCATGGTCATGTCGGTCGCGGTCAGTGACAGCACGCAGCCGACCGCGAAAATCGCAAACCCCAGATTGATGGCGGGCTTACGCCCGATGCTGTCGGACAGTGGCCCGAAGAAGAGCTGGCCGAACGCGAGACCGAGAAAGAACGCCGTCACCACCAATTGATTGCTGTTGGCTTCGGTCACGCCCAAATCGCGCCCGATGACCGCGAGCGCCGGCAACATCGCGTCGGTCGAGAGCGCGACGATCGATATCATCAGCGCCATCAGGGCAATAAATTCAGGCCGCAGCCGCGTCGAAGCCGCGGGCGGCGCCTCTTTCCCCATATCCATGATCGTTCACCCAGTAGGGGCCGCGCACCGGCGGGCCCAGGACATTAAGAAGAAGGCTATACCACGCCCTTGGCGCGCAGGGCGGTAAGGGCCTCGGCATCGATCCCCAGCAACCCGCCCAACACCTCGTCGTTGTGGGCGCCAAGCGCCGGCCCCGGCCAATCGGTGCGCCCCGGTGTGTCGCCCAATCTCGGCGCGATCGCCGGAATCTTGAGCGGCTTGCCGTCGATCTCGACAGTTTCGATCATTCCTCGGGCCGCGTATTGCGGATCTTCGACGATGTCCTTGACGCTATAGATCGGCCCGACCGGCACCCGAACTTCTTCGAGCACCCGAATCACCTCAGGACCCGGCAGGGTCGCCGTCCACGCCGCCAGCGCCGCATCGATTTCTGCCTCGTGCTCGACCCGCCCCGCGTTATCCGCAAGGCGCGGGTCGTCCGCCATGTCGGCACGGCCGGCAGCAGTCATCAGGCGTTTGAAAATCGAATCGCCGTTGCCGCCGATGATGACCTGCTGGCCGTCATGGCAGCGGTAGACGTTGGTCGGCACGATCCCAGTGACGGTCGAGCCCGACGGTTCGCGTACTATCCCGGCGCCGTCGTATTCCGGCACGATGCTTTCCATCGCGGCGAATACCGCTTCGTAGATTGCCACGTCGACCACTTGTCCCTCGCCGCCGACTTTGCCGCGATCCACCAGCGCCAGCAAAATCCCGATCACCGCATGGAACGACGCCAGCGTATCGCCCAGCGACAGGTTGGGCCGCACCGGCGGTCGGTCCGGAAATCCATTGACGTAGCGAAATCCGCCGAACCCTTCACACACCGAGGCGTAACCCGGCTTTTGGGCATTCGGTCCGGTCTGGCCATAGCCCGAAATACGCGTAAAGACGAGTTTGGGGTTATCGGCCTTCAGGTCGCCCGGCCCCAGCCCCCATTCCTCCATCCGTCCGGGCAGGAAGTTCTCCACCAGCACATCGGCCTTCAATGCGAGGCGTTTGGCGATGGCCCGGCCCTCGTCGGTGCGTAAATCGAGCGTCACCGACTTCTTATTACGCGCCATCGCCCGCCACCAAAACGACGTGCCGTCGTCGGCCAGGGCACGCCAAATGCGCAGCGGATCGCCCCCTTTGGGCGGCTCGATCTTGATGATCTCGGCACCGAAATAGCCCAGGACCGAGGTCGCGAACGGCCCGGCAATCAATTGCCCCATCTCTAGGACCCTCACCCCGTCGAGGGGGCGGCGGCCTGCGTTCTGTCTCCGATCGGTCATCGGCAGGCCCCTCCTGGTGCATGCGGCTCCGCACTTAATGGAATGGGGTGTACGAGTCCACCTGACCCGGTGCCAAAGTTGTGCGATAGAAGAGCATCATGCCCGACCTTGCCCCGTTCCACCTCGCCTTCCCGGTCACCGACCTCGCCGCCGCCCGCGCCTTCTACGGCGGCCTGCTGGGCTGCCCGGAGGGCCGTTCGTCGCCGGAGTGGATCGATTTTGATTTCTTTGGCCATCAGATCGTCGCCCATCTGGCCCAAGCCGAAACCGCGACCGTGACCAACCTTGTCGACGGTAAGGACGTCCCGGTACGCCACTTCGGCATCGTCTTGCCGTGGGACGATTGGCACGACCTCGCCGCGCGGCTACGCAACGCCGGGGTCGACTTCGTGATTGCCCCTGGCATCCGCTTTGCCGGTAAGGTCGGCGAGCAGGCGACGATGTTCTTCCTCGACCCGTCGGGCAACGCCCTCGAATTCAAGGCCTTCCGCGACCCCGCGCAATTGTTCGCCAAGGCGCTTCCTTGATCGCCGTTGCAAGCCTCGACACGGTATCGCCCCCCGATCGCGCGACTTCTTCGCCGTGGCGGAGGCTGCAATGACCGGTAGGTCGAACCGGCGCACCGCCAATCGCTCGGCAATCGACATCTTCCTCAGCTGGCCTCTATGGCTGAGCGTAGTGGTTCTAACGCTGCTTGCCATCGGCCTTTCCGGCACTGCGGGGGTCGCCGTTATCGCCGTCGTCGTCGGCGAGGTCGTTCCCATCTCCGTCGTCCTGGCCTTCACCATCCCCGCCCTGATCGTGCCGCCGGCGGCGTTCGCCCAGCTGTGGGCGATGCGACGGGCATGGCGCAGCGAGCGCGAACTCGCCCGCTTCTTCGAAAGCACCGAAGCGCTCCTGGCGATCGGCGACTGGTCCGGCCGCCTGTTCCGCACCAGCCCGTCGTGGCACGACTTGATCGGTTTCACCGCCGAGGAACTCGCCGAAGGTCACTTCATCGCCTTCGTCCATCCCGACGACGTCGCGGAAACCATCCGCGAGGCCAAGAAGCTCGGCACCGGCGAGCACCGGTCGGTCGGCTTCGTCAATCGTTTGCGCCGCAAGGGCGGCGGCTACGTCTGGCTGCAATGGAACGCGACCAGCGATCCGCGCCGGAAACTGATCTATGCCACCGCCGTGGACGTCACCAGCCGCGTCGAGTCCGAGGCGCTCAAGGATGCGCTGATCTCCACCGTCAACCACGAGATCAGAACGCCGCTGGCGGCGATCTATGCCGCGCTGAAAATCGTCCAGGGGATGCAAACCGACTGCGCCTCCGATCAGTCCCAACGAATGCTCAAGATCGCCGAGACCAATGCCGACCGCCTCGTGCGCATGATCGACGACATGCTCGATGTCCAACGGATCGAAGCCGGCACCGCAAACTACCAAATCGCCCCATGCGACGTGGCCGAGTTGCTGGCGGCGGTCGCGGATCAAGCGCGGCTCCTCCATGCGGGAAGTACCGTCGCCTTGAGGGTCGTCGACGAAGCGCCGGGCGCCTGGGCGCTCGCCGACCCGGACCGCCTACACCAGGTGCTGAGCAACCTGCTGTCGAACGCCTACAAGTTCGCGCCGCCGGTATCCGACGTGACGCTCGCGGTCCGCCCCGCCGGTCTCGGCCTGCGCTTCACCGTGCTCGACGAAGGACCGGGTGTGCCGGAGGCGGACCGGGAACGCGTTTTCGAGCGCTTCTACCAGTCCGGCCGCCACAACAAGGGCGGCTCCGGGCTCGGCCTCGCGATTTGCCGCACGTTGATGCGCGACATGGGCGGCGCCATCGGGATGGAACCGGCGCCACCGCCCGGCGCAGCCTTTTTCGTCGAGATTCCCGCCGCGCCGCCCGCTTAGGCCCCGGCGATCAACCGGAAGATCGCAACGAAGCCCATCCCCGCACCGATTGCCGCGAACAAGTTGCGGGTTAGGATCGCCGCCGCCAGCGTCGGCAGCGCCGCCCACACCGTCGCGTCGTCCAGCCGCAGCGCCAACGTGCCGTCTTTGACCAGCAATAGTTGCACCACCATCGCTGACAACACCGCGACGGGCAGATGCTTTAGCAAATCTTCAACGCCCTGCGGCAGCTTGCGTCCGCCCAGCAGCACCAGCGGGGTGATCTTGATCAGCAGCGTCACCGCGCTCATCCCCAAGATCGTGACCAGGATCGCTACTTCGCCCATCGGTCCGCCCCCCACCCGACCGCGAGCCCCGTCAGCGTCGCCAACAAAATCGCCCAAAACGACAACCCGAGCGCATGAAACCCGATCGTGGCAACGACCGCGGCCAGCGCCACCAGCACTTGACTGCGGCCCCGCATCAGCGGCACCAGCAACCCGATAAACATCGCCGGCATCGCGAAATCGATTGCGAAGGCGTCCAGGTTGTTGGCCGTCCGGCCCAGTACGACACCGGCGGTCGTCGCGCCGATCCACACCAGGTGGCCGGCCACGTTGGTCGCGAAGATCTCGGTCTTGCTCGCGTTGACCTTGGGCAAGCGGGTGATGTGCAGAGCGAACGTCGCGTCGGTCATTTGCACGCCGTATAGCATCCGCTGCCAGCCGTTGAGCCGCCGCAAGTGGGGTACCAACGCCGAGGCCATCACGAAGAACCGCGCATTGATCACTGCCGCGGTAATCACGATCGACAGGATCGGCGAGCCCAGCGCGATCATCTGCACCCCTGCCAGTTGCGCCGTCCCGGCATAGACCAGGGCCGACATCAGGACGGCAAGCCAAGGCGGCATGCCACTTTCGACAGCCAGAACGCCATAGGCCATGCCGACCGCGACGTAGACCGCCAGAATCGGCAGGATGACACCGATACCGAGCAGGGTTTCGCGCCACCACGGGCGCGATGGGGAGGGGTCTTGGGTACGCATTGCCGGCGACTGAACACGCTGGGTTCGGCAAAGGCAAGCAGTCTCAGCCGGCGATGAACCGCACCCCGGCGACAGCGCCCATCCCGGCCGCCACCGTCAAGAACGTACTGCGGGTCAGCACCGCGACCGCCGCCGTCGGCAGCAACGCCCACACCGTCGCGTCGTCGAGCGAGAACCGCAACGCGCCGTCGCGCACGGCTACCATATGCACCGTCAACGCGCACATCGCCGCCGCGGGCAAAAAGCGCAAGCCGTCCTCGATCGTGCGCGGCAGTTTGCGCCCGCCCAGCAACAACAGCGGCCCGGTCCGGATCGCCACAACGGCGACGCCGATCGCGAGCGCGGTCAGGAGGGTCGTCGTTGGGTCCACGCGAACACGCTCCATCCGACGGCGGCCCCGGCACAGGCCGCAATGAGAATGGCCAGGTGCGACGCACCGGCCGCCACCAAAACGACGGTCGCGACGCCGCCCGCCGCCGCGGCCACCGCGTGGCAACGGTCGCGAATCATCGTGACCGTGATCGCCAGGAACATCGCCGGCATCGCGAAGTCGATACCGAAGCGATCCAAGTCGCCGGCGCGCTCGCCGAGCACGGCACCGAACGCTGCCGAACCGACCCACACCGTGTAGCCGGTCAGGTTGGCCGCGAACAACTCGGCCCGCGACACCGCGCGTAACGGCAGGATCGTGACATGCAATGCAAAGGTCGTGCTGGTGAGATGGGCGCCGTACAAGAGCCGCTCCCACCAGGCGAAGTGCCGCAGGTAGGGCGCCAGCGCCGCGGCGAAGGCAAGAAAGCGCGCGCACACGATCGCCGCTGTCGCCACGATCGCGGCCGGCGGCAGACCGGCAGCGATCATCGGCAACGCCGCGAACTGCGCGGTGCCCGCGAACACGACCGCGGAGAAAACGATCGCCAGCCACGGCGCCATCCCACCATCCACCGCGAGCACGCCGAACCCCATCGACACCGCGACATAGGCCGGCACAGCCGGCAGGCTCTGCACCACACCGCGCGCAGCATCGCGCCACAGGTTCGGTGGCAAGGGGATCGTCGCGTCGTTCATCGCGGGCGAGGGAACACCGCCCGACCGGCAATGGCAAGCGCCCCACCCCGCCGCTGGCCCCGCCCCGGCCAACGCGTTAGAAGAGACGATGACCCGCTCCGAACAGTGGCGCGCCGTTCTCTTCTATGCCGCGATCATAGCGCCGGTCGCCGCGCTGATCGGCCTGATCCCGGGCTATTTCGTCGGCGACGGCAGCGCGAAGGAAACGCTGACCGGCGGTGCGATCGGCCTTCTGATCGGCACCGGCATGGCTTCCTTCCAGGTGAGCTGGGGCGTCGGCCTGATCGCCCGCCGCCTGCGCGAGGCGCCTTTCCTCGTGGTCCTCGGCGCGCGCACGTTTTGCTGGTTGGCGATCATCGCCGTTGGCTTGTCGCTACCGCTTTTGGTCCTCGGTCCAGTGCCGCTGGCCGACCTGTTCGCCCCGTCGTTCGTTGTTTCGATGGCGATCAGTTTCGCGGTCGCCGCCGCGATCAATTTCGTGACGCAGATCAACCTGCTGATGGGCCGAGGCGTCTTGCTGCACCTCGTATTGGGCCGCTATCACCGGCCGCGTGAAGAAGACCGGGTGTTTCTGTTCGTCGATCTGCGCGGCTCGACCGCGATCGCCGAACGCCTCGGCAACCTGCGCTATCACGCGCTGCTACGCCGCTTCATTGCCGATATCACGCCGCCGATCGTGCGCTCGGGCGGCGAAATTCACCGTTACGTCGGCGACCAAGTTATCGTTACGTGGCCCCAGGCTAACGGATTGAAGAACGCCGCGTGCGTCCGAAGTTACTTTGCCATGGTCGATGCGCTAGACGCCGCCCGCGCCACCTATCTGGCAGACTTCGGTGTCGTCCCGGCGTTCTGGGCCGGCCTCCACCGTGGTCCGGTTGTGAGCGGCGAAATCGGCACGGCCAAGCACGAAATTGTTTTTCTCGGCGACGCGATGAACGCCACCGCAAGGATCGAACAGGCATGCCGAACGTTCGCGCGCCCGTGCATCGCCTCCGCCGACCTTCTGGATGCCCTGACTTTGCCTGATGGCGTCCAAGCGACACCCCTCGGACGAACCGACCTGCGAGGCCTCGCCGCGCCGCTCGCGTTGTTTGCGCTGGAGCGCGCCGCGCCGGACTAAGGGTGCCCGACGACTTAAGGATGACACGGCGCGGCACACACCGCGCCGTGATTCGCCGCTATTGCGGGCAGTTCTCCGCGTTGATGTTCTTCGGCGCAGGAAACGTACCGTCGGCGCTAGCCTTTTGCCACGCGACCGGCGAGCCATCCTCGGCGCACAGCCCCGTGGGCAGCTTTTTGTAGTCCACCCCGCGCCACGTTGTAACGGTACCCGTCGAACACGCCGCGACAACAACGGCCAAAACACCAAGCCCCAAAACCGCGCTACGTTTCATCTCTTCTCTCCCGATAGTCGTCGCGCGCTGAAATCGCGTCATCGCGTTCCGTCCGCCGACGACACCGGACAATCTACACCCGCGCGGCCGCCCCTAATAGGTCTACACGGCGAGGGAAGTGCGAATCACGTGGCCAAAAACGCCACCAACCCGTCGAGGCAGCCGATCCAACCGGCCTCGTGGTCGGCGCGGGTTGCTTCGTCGGCCATCCGTTCGTGGAAGACGACGACCTCGGTGGACGAGCCGCGGGCATCGAAGCGTACGGTTACACGCTCGGGCGGCGTGTCGGTGTGGGCCAAACGCCAACTGAAGACGAGCTCGTCCGGCGGGGCGATCCGTTCGAAGGTGCCGGCGATCCAGATTTCGCTGCCGTCGGGCAACCGGTTACCGATGCGATAGGCGCCGCCGACCCGCAGGTCCATCTCGACGCCGGGGCACGTTACCCCCGGCGGACCCCACCACTGCACGAACTGTACGGGATCGGTCCACGCCTCGAACAACCGTGCCGGCGTCGCCTTGATGGTCCGGCGCACCAACAGGGTCAGCCCGCCCGCCGGTTGCTTCTGGCTCTGCGGCTCGATGCTCATCGGCCCGGCCTTCCTTTCTTGCTCGCCGGCCCGGGCGGCGGCGCCGGGTCGTCGTCTTCGACATAGCGCGCGAGCGACTCCAGCGTGCCGCCCCAAAAGCCACGGTAGAAATCCAGCCATGCGTCGGCGTCGCGCAGGGCGTCCGGATCCAGCGCGCAGCGATGTACCCGCCCGCTGACCGCGCGTTCGACCAACCCGGCCGCTTCCAGGACCTTCAGGTTCTTCGAGGCCGAGGGCAGCGACATCGCGAACGGCGCCGCCAGTTCGGTCACCATCGCCGGCCCCTGGGCCAGCCGGCGCAGCATCGCCCGGCGCGTGCGGTTGGCCAGCGCTTGGAAAATCCGGTCGAGCCGTTCTTCCGCGTCGCCGCCGGGGGGCGCCTCGCGGCGCTGTGCATTTTGCGTTCTTGCCATCTGCCCAAAATAATATTAAGCCATTTGTGCAACTATTATACCGATCACACCGGAAAAGGAAACACCCCATGGCCAAAACCATCCACCAGGAAGTGACGTTCAACGCGAGCCCCGACAAGGTTTACGCCGCTCTCACCGACGGCGACACCTTCGGCGACATCACCGGCGCACCGGCCAAAATCGCCAACAAAGCCGGTGGCGAGGCCTCGCTGTTCGGCGGCCAGATCGCCGCCCGCAATGTCGAGCTGGTCCCCGGCAAACGCGTGGTCCAGGCCTGGCGCGCCGGCAATTGGGAAGACGGTCTCTATTCCCTTGCCCGCTTCGAACTCAAGGCCGACGGCAAGAAAACCAAACTCGTCTTCGACCACACCGGCTATCCCGACGAGGGCCACGACATGCTCGAAGGCGGCTGGCACAAGATGTACTGGGAGCCGATGACCAAAAAGTTCGGCTGACGCCACCTCCATCGAGGGCGCGGGGTGCCGCCGCGCGGCCCCTCCCGCTCCCGATCGGTGCCGCAGCGTGCAGCGATGACGCCCGCCATTCCCCGGTGCTAGGCTCACCCCCCATTGCAAGGGGACCGCCATGCTGCTCAACCGCGACCGCGCCAATGCCGTCATGGACCGCCACGGCCTCAAGGGCCTCGTGGTGCGTGAGAAACACAACGTCTATTACCTCACCGACTATTGGGAGAGCTTGAGCGAGGGCGGCTGGCCGTTCGCCGCCTTCGCCGTCCTGCCGCGCGATCCCGCCGCGCCGCCCACGCTCGTCATCCCGGCGATCTCGTTGCAGCGGCTCGACCTCGCCTCACCGACCTGGGTCGAGAACATCGTCGCCTTCTCGGACTATTCGGGCCGTCAGGCCGGCGAGAACGGCGTGCAAACCGCCCCCGACGAGCCGCCCGCCGCGCCCTATGTCGGGTGGCCGACGCGCGCCGGCGCAGCTCTGTCGCCGCTGGCCGCCACGTGGTCGGCCAGGCGCGACGAATACGGCACCAAGGTCGCGGCCTCGCCCGCCTGGGCGTTGCGCCGCGCCCTCAAGGAAGCGGGATTGAGCAAGGGCCGCATCGGCACCGACGACCTTCGCCTCACCGGCTGGATGGCCGCGATGGGCCTGGAGGCGCTCGAACCGGTCGACGCCGTCAACGTCCTGCGCGAAATCCGCATCGTCAAAACCGAGGCAGAAATCGACATCATGCGCACCGGCGCCCAGGCCAACGAGGCCGCCTGCCTGGCCGCGATCGACGCAATGTCTGAAGGTGCGACCTGGCCCGACCTCACCACCGTCTATGCCACCGAGATGGCCAAGCGCGGCGCGCGCATGCGCTACCTCAACACATACCTCGGCGGCCTGCCGCACGGAAAAGTCGTGCGCGACGAGCCGCTATATTTCGATGCCCTGGGCGAATACCAACTCTACCTCGCCGACTTCGGTCGCTCGGCCGTCTATGGCACGCCCTCAGCCGAGCTTGAAACCCGCGTTGCCGCCCTCGAGGCGGGCTTTCGCGCCGCGCTCGACATTCTCAAACCCGGCGTGCGCAAAAGCCGCATCGCCGAGACCGTGACCCACGCGGTCCACGCGGCGGGCTTCCCCGCCTACTTCAACGTTTCGCCCCACAGCCTCGGCCTCGAACACACCGACAACCCGATGCCGATGGGCCCCGACACCTTCGGCGAGAACGACGACTTCGCGCTTGAAGAAAACATGGTCATCAACATCGACATGCCCCACGTCGAATACGGCTGGGGCGCGGTCCACATCGAAGACACCCTGCGCATCACCAAAGACGGCTACGAACCCCTCACCAGCCTCGACACCAAATTGATCGTGCGAGGGTAGCGGGTTGGATTACGACAAAACGGAAATCGCAACCACGTATGACCGCGGTCGTGCGCTCGACGCCGATATGGCCAAGATATGGCTGCAAACCGTTGCCGGATATGTCGACCACACAACTGTGCGCAACATCCTCGACCTTGGCTGCGGCACCGGTCGTTTCAGCAAGCTGCTGTCCACGTTCTTCAATGCCGAAGTCGTAGGAGTCGATCCCTCGCACAAAATGCTCTCCATTGCGGAGGAAAAAGCGTCGCCCCGGGTTCGGTTCGAACGCGGCGCGGCGGAATCGATCCCCGCGGCCGATGCCGCTTTCGATCTCGTCACGCTCTCCATGGTCTTCCACCATATCGTGGATCATGCGAGTGGCGCACGCGAATGCGCACGCGTTCTCCGCCCCGGGGGCCACATCGTCATCCGAAATTCCACGGTCGACCGGCTCACCGACTTTCCTTACCGACCGTTCTTTCCAACCTTCGACGAAATCGCATCGGCACGCCTACCGCATAGGCGCGACATCGAAATGACCTTCCTTGACGTCGGCTTTACCCTCGTGCACCACGACGCGATCGCCCATCGCCTCGCTGTGGATTGGCCCGAATATGCCGAGAAGATTGCGCTCCGGGCCGATAGCCTCTTAGCGGCGATGCCGGACGATGCCTTCGAAGCGGGCGTGGCCGCCCTGCGCCACCACGCTAAATCGAGCGAAGGACAAGTCACAATGCCCGTCGACATTTTCGTCTTCCAGAAGCCCCGCTAGCCCCATGACCCGCGCGCCCGTCACACCGAGCCTCTACGTCCCCGACCTCGCCGCGACACTGCGCTACTACACCGACACCCTCGGCTTCACCCAGTCGGCCGCCTTTGAAGAAGACGGCCAAATCTTCTGGGCCGAAGTGGCGCGCGGCGCCGCCCGCCTGTGGTTCTTCACTACCCCGCTCGACGGCCACCCCAAGCCGGCCTTGAGCGGCCTCATCTATGTCTTCGTCGACGATGTCGATGCCCTGGCGGCGCGCCTCAAGGGCCACGTCCCGTTCGAATGGGGCCCGGAGACTCAGCCCTACGGCCTGCGCGAACTGGGCATCAAGGACCTCAACGGCTACTACTTGGTCTTCGCTGCCGACGTTTAGCGTCCGTGCACCACGCCCACCAAAACGGAGCACCGCCATGACCGCCGAACAACGCCTCAAGGAACTCGGTCTCGACCTGCCGCCGCCGTTCCGCGACGAAGCCAACCGCGTGCGCGCGCTGCGCTCGGGCAACCACATCTATATGAGCGGCCATGGCCCCTTAGGCGAAGGCAACGTCCCGCTGGTCGCCGGCAAACTCGGGCGTGAACTCACCATCGCCCAGGGCTATGACGCGGCGCGTCTGACCGGCCTGTGTTGCCTGTCCACGCTGCGCAACCACCTCGGCACGCTCGACCCGGTGACGCGCGTGGTCCGCGTCGTCGGGTTCATCTATTGCGCACCTGGGTTCAACACCCCATCCGACGTATTGCACGGTTTTTCCGACCTGATGGTCGACATCTTCGGCGACCAAGGCCGCCACGTCCGCTCCGCCATCGGCGTCGCCGAGCTCTACGCCGACATTCCCATCGAAGTCGAAGCCCTGTTCGAAGTCGCCTGACGGCGGCAAATTTTCATCCGGCAATCCCGCGCCGCGACTGCACCAGGAGGTACGCCCCTGTCACCGCGAACACGACCGCGCCGACACCGGCAATCACCGCAAACGGCGCGTTCGGCGACAGCGTCACGAACAGCCACCCCGCCAACAACGGCCCGCCCGCCGTCGCCGCCGAAGACAACGTACCCTGCACGCCCAACGCTTCGCCGCGCCGGTCGGCGCCGGCGTTGATCGAGGTCATCGTCTGCGCCGCCGTCCGGCCCAGCCCATTGCCGAACGCCGCAACGACAAGCAGCAGATAGAGCGGCACAACGCCATCCACGAAGACCAACCCGCCAAACGCCACAACCACGGCGCCCTGGGTCAGAGTCAGCAAGCCGACGGTACCGAACGTGCGCGCCAACCAACCCGAGGCAAGCTTCCAAGCCATGACGAGCGCCGCCATGGCCGTAATCGCGTAGGAGGTTTCGGCCACGCCCCAACCGAATCTCGCCAGCGCCCACAGCGCGAAGATCGCGCTCGTGCTGTTGGAAGCGAACGACACCATGGTTGCGCCCAACATCGGCACCGACAGACGCGGATGAAGGTACGCCCGCGCGCGCTGACCGAAACTTTGCCGGTCATGCGCCTTGGCCGCGTCGCGGGCCTGGCGGCTACGGCTTTCAGGCAAAACAAAAATCACCGCAACCGCCAGCACAACGAATACAGAAGACGTAAAAAAGAACGGCGGGAAGAAACTTGGTGCGTCGGTAAAGGCGGTGGTCAGGATACCGCCCAGGACCGGCCCCACGATGAACCCGGCGGTGGTCCCGACCCCCAATCGTCCCATCGCCCCGGCGCGCTGTTCTTCGCTCGTTACGTCGGCCATCGCGGCGAACAACGCCGGTACGCTGCCGACGAAAAACCCCTCAAGGGCCCGCGCCGCGTACACCTCGGTCAACGAGCCCGCGAACGCCAGCCACAGAAACGCCGCGCTTTGCCCCAGCAACGACACGACGATAATCGGTTTGCGTCCGACAAGGTCGCTCAGGCGTCCCCACAGGATGCTCGAAAACATCGCCACACCGGCGGCAATCGCAAACGCCAATGTTGCTCCGAACGCGCTGGCGCCATAGGCCGCTGCGTAATGCGGCAGCACCGGGATCACGATCGACAGGCCGACGAAGCCGGAAAACCCGATCAGGACGATGACGGCTTGTGCGTACATGCGGTCCTTCCGTTTGCGGCGCAGCGACCGACGCCACGCGCGCACCCTAGCCGGGGCTCGCCGGGCGCGCTAGAACCGCGGCCATGCTGCGGTGCGCGTTTCTCTCGATGGACAGTCTTGCGGGGTACGAGACCTCGGACCCGCTCCTGGTCGCGCCGATGGCGGCCGCCGGCTGGCAGGTCGAGACCGTGTCCTGGCGCGATCCAAGCGCCGATTGGAACCGGTTCGACGCCGTCGTCGTGCGCACGCCGTGGGATTACCAGGACGATCTCGCCGGGTTCGCCGCCACGCTCGACGTCATCGCGGCTTCGCGCGCCCGCCTTGCCAACGACCGCGCGCTAATGGGCTGGAACCTCGACAAGCGCTACCTGCGCGACCTTGCCGCCCGCGGCGTCGCGACGGTGCCGACGCACTGGGCCGACACCTTCGATGCGGCGAACGTCGCGGACACCTACGCCGCCTTCAACACCGGCGAGATCGTGATCAAACCCACCGTCGCGGCCGGCGCGCGCGACACCTTCCGCCTCACCCCTGCCGCGCTGGAAGCTGCGCTGCCAACGCTGATGCGCCTCTTCGCGGACCGGCCCCACATGATCCAACCCTTCGCCCCCGACATCCTCACCGAGGGCGAGTTTTCCTTGTTCTATTTCGGCGGCCGCTACAGCCACGCCATCCGTAAAATCCCCAAACCGGGCGACTTCCGCGTCCAAGAAGAACACGGCGGCATCCTCAGCGCCCTCACGCCGGACCCCGCCCTACGCGCCGCCGCCGACACCGCGATGAACGCGCTCGACGCGCCGCCGCTCTACGCCCGCGTCGATCTCGTCCGCTGGCGCACCAATCCGGTCCTGATCGAATTCGAACTGGTCGAACCCTCGCTCTACCTCGACCACGACCCGCGCGCCCCGCAACGCTTCGTCGACGCGTTCCTCGACTGGTACAAAACCCAACCCCCGTCATCCTGAGCCACGGGCAACGCCCGCGAGTCGAAGGGCCTCGTCATCCTGAGCCGCGCGCCACGCTCATCCTGAGGAGGGCCAAAGGCCCGTCCCGAAGGACGAAGGGCTAGAAAGGCTCGAAATCCTTCAACGCCGGCATCACCTGTTCGCCGAACAGGCGGATCGAGCGCATCAGGTCGTCCTCCGGCAGATCGGCGAAATTGAACTCGCCCATGAAGCAGTTGAACACGCCCTCGCGCGCCGCGCGCATCAGCTTTTCCGTCACCGTTTGCGGCGAACCGATGAACACCAGGTCGTTGTCATGGAGATAGGCGGGATTGAACAGGTTGGCGCGGATCTCGGCGCCGCGGCCCTCGGCGCGCTCGACCGCTTGGGCCACGAACGCGGCCTTACGTTCCTCGAGCGTCGCCGCTGTCTCGGAAAACGACAAGAACCCCTCGTAGGCGCGGCCCGAGCGCTCGAAGGCCACCTCCATCGCCTTGTCGTCGCTTTCGTCGACATAGACCACGGTCGAATAGGCGATTTGCGGCTTGCGCCCCCAGTCGTACTTGGCCCACTCGGCAATGAAGTCGCGGTAGCGCGGCGCCGCGTCTTCGCGCGGATAGACCAAGAAATAACCGGTGTTGAGCCCGTTGGCGGCACAGAAGTTCAGCGTCTCGGGATCGCGGCTTTGCATCCACAGCGGCGGGTGCGGCCGTTGCGCCGGCATCACCGCAAGGCGCGCCTTGGTCGTCTGGTGATGCACGCCGTCGAACGAGAACGGCTGATCGCCGAACGCCGCCCGCAGGTAATCGACATATTCCAGGGTCGGCGCCTTGCGCGCGTCGTACGCAAGCCCGAACGGCTCGAAATAGATCGGGTTGATCCCCGGCACCAACCCGACCTCGAGCCGCCCGCCCAGCATTTGGTCGAGCGTCGCGATCTCTTCGGCCAGCCGGAGCGAGCCGTACAGCGGCACGATATAGCCCATCGGCCCGAGCCGGATATTCTTGGTCCGCACGCCGGCACCCGCCGTGAACAGGCTCGGCGCCGACATCCAGCTTTCGTCGGGCCGAAAGTGATGCTCGACGCAAAACGCATAGTCGTAACCCAGCGCGTCGCACAACTCGATCTCGCGCCACAGTTGTTCGTAGCGCGCATGCGGGCCCATCCCGGGCTTCCCCCAGACGTGCGAGAAGTGGGCAAGTTTCATGGTCTGGCTCCGCGCATGGGGGATCGATCATCCGTCTTAACCGCCACCGCACGGCGCGGCAACCTCACGCCTGCACGTCCAACCGCGCCTCGATCGCCTTGACCAGGGTCTTGAGCACCTTGACCCTGGCGAAACGTTTGTCGTTGGCTTCGACCAGCGTCCAGGGTGCCGCCGCGGTCGAGGTCCGCGCCACCATGTCGTTCACCGCCGTTTCGTAGGCGTCCCATTTTTCGCGGTTGCGCCAATCTTCCTCGGTGATCTTGAAGCGTTTGTGCGGGGTGGCTTCGCGGGCGCGGAAGCGTTTGAGCTGTTCGTCCCGGTCGATGGCCAGCCAGAACTTGGCCACCACCAAACCGTGGTCCGCCAGCGCCGCTTCGAAGTCGTTGATCTCGCCGTAAGCACGCTGCCAATCGGGCGGCGCGGCGAAGCCCTCGACCCGTTCGACCAGAACGCGGCCGTACCACGAGCGATCGAAGATCGTCACGAAGCCGTGGCGCGGTACGTGCCGCCAGAACCGCCACAAATAGGGTTGCGCCCGTTCGTCCTCGCTGGGCGAGGCGATCGAAACGGTGCGGTAGTAACGCGCATCGAGTGCGCCCGTGACCCGGCGGATCGCGCCGCCCTTGCCCGCGGCATCGTTGCCCTCGAAGACGCATACCGCCGCCGAGCGTTTGAAGCGCGGATCGCGCGACAGCACGTTGAGGCGCCCCTGCCATTTCTCCAGGTCGTGCGCGTAGGTTTTCTTGGCCAAGGATTGATCGAGATCGAGACTGCCCAGGACATCGGCGGTGTCGGGCCACACGGTCGCTTTCCGGGGCACCTTCGACCGAGTCGGTGGCCGGTCGAGCCGGGCGCGCAGCGCCTCCAGAATCTGATCGCCGCCGCACAGCGCCCGCAGGTTTGCATCCGCGCCCGGCACGACCCGCCACGGTGCCACGCCCGAGGTCTGGCGCAGGAACGGTTCGGCCACCGCGACGAAATCGTCGTAGGCGCGAAAATGCGCGGCGTCCTCGGCACTCACCCGCCAGCGCGTCTTCGGGTCTTTCTTCAACGCCGCCATCCGCGCCTTTTGCTGCGCCTTGGACAGATGAAACCAGAACTTGAGCAGCAACAGACCTTCGTCGGCCAGCATCGACTCGAAGCGTTGGATCTCGTCGGTCTTCTTGGCGAAGGCATCGGCGCCCACAGTCCCGGCGACGCGGCCCAGAATCGGATCGGTGTGCCAGGCACCGAAGAACACGCCGATCGTGCCCTTGGCGGGCAGCGCGCGCCAGAACCGCCACATCGGCGGGTGCGCGCGTTCCTCCTCGCCGGGCGGCGGAAACCCCGACACGGCGATATGCCGGGGGTCCATCCACTCGTTGAGCAAATTGACCGTTTCGCCCTTGCCCGCACCGTCGACCCCGGCAATTAGGATCAACGCGGCAAATCGCTTTTCGCGCAGCAAATCGTGTTGCGCCTCAAGCAAGGCCTCGCGCAGTTCGGCGGCCCGGCGCTTGTAAACAGCCTTGGTCACCGCGCCAGCATTCTCGGCCGCCGCGAAGAGCGTTTCGCCTGTCATGGGGCAACTCTAACAGGGTTTGCGGCGCCCGCCGCTGGGCCGCGCCTCTACACCGGATATTCGGCCGGATCGATGCCGCAGTCGGTGAGGAACTTCTTGATCTGGATTACTTCTTCCTTGGGCAGGTCGTGATTGACATGGCTGAACGCCACCGAATGCCCATTCAACGCTACGCCGATCCGGTTGCCCTTCTTGTTGTCGATTTCCGCGCCCAATTCCTCAAGCACATGGACGACCGCCTGGTAGTTGATATTGGCGCTAATGGGGTGCGCGAACAGCGCATGCAGCGTCTTGCGATGTTTATGGTTCATGCAGGCTCCTCTGGGTTACCGAACCCCCAAGATCGCACGCCCCAGCCCAAAGCGTGTTGCGCTGCGTCAACGCGGCAGACCCCGCGTCGAAAGAAATCCCTTTTCGGCGAGCCGCGCAACCGATCATTCCAAAACGGGGCCGTCGATCCCGCGCGCCGGCGGCGCGGGGCGGCCTAGGTGGAAAACCGGCGCCGCCCACGCGCCTTAGGCCGTTAGCCGGGCACCAAATTCACGTTCATCCGGGTGCCCGGGACCACCACACCGCCGCGATCCCCCACCTCGATACTCTCCTGACGGTCCAGGTAGATGGGATGGAGTTCGCGGCCGCGCGGCGCGCAGAGCCACAGCCGAAGGAGGTGACGCTTGCGCTCCGGTTCGTCCGGCCAATCGGTGAACGCGGTCCGGTCGTGCAGCACTTGATAGTTCTGGATGAACTGCATGTCACCAGGTTCAAAATCCATATTCAGATGGATATCGGGGTCTTCACAAAGTTCCTGAAACAAATCGAGGGCCTCGATTTGTTTCTCGGTAAGACGCGGCACGTCTTCGAAGCGCTGGGCGGAATCCAAATACGGTCGCGTAAAATGGGTTGTCAGCAGGCCCCGATGCCACGTGAATACCGGCATCCTGTACCAAGGCGGCTTGCCGTCCGGCACCTCGCCGCGGCGATCGATAAAGAATGGAAAAAAGAGTTCGCCGGCCAAATCCGGCCGCCGTTTGAGCATTTCGTTGTAGATCGTCACCGAACTCAGAATGCTGCTGGCGCCACCCTCCTTCGCCTTTTGCAGGCACAGCAGGGAAACAATATCCGTCGAATCGGCATGGTAATTCTGGCGCGCCGAGGTCTGATAGATCCGCGCGGTGGGATCGTCGACGGAACGGGAAAGATCAATGACGTGCCCCAGAAGGTCGCCGCGGGCATTCTGGGAACGCGCCGTGCCGAAGTAACTCCCGATACCCCAATACGCGCGCGCCGCGCGGTCGATGTCGTAGCGCTCCCGTGGCAATCCCCGCAGCAGAAAGAACCCCCGCCCGTCGAGCAACTCGTCGAGAAGACCCGCGAACTTCGGCGCCAAGGTCGGGAGCGGGAAGGTCCGTTGTGAAATATCCTTTATTTCCAGACGCGCGCTGGCATCGATGGCGGCATCGATTTCAGCGATGTCGGCGGCGGAGAGTTTGAAAATCCACCGATCCGATTTCTTGAGGTCGCGCCCGTACCACGCGGAGGGCCCCTCGATGCGCCCTTTGGGAATCTCCATTGAGTCGACAAGCGTGTCGGTAACCGAGTCGATAAGCGTGTCAGCCATTCGCCACTAACCTTTTATTCTTGTTGTGCCCAAATTGATCTCGAACGGGGCCGCAGGCGGTCCGGCCAACGCCGGACGCGCGATGCGGCCCCTTCGATCACTGAGCGATGGAAATCTGATCGTAGTTGTACGATTTGCCGAGGTTCTTGAAGTCCCGGAGTCGCTTATTGACCCCGGTAATCTCGATTTGCTCGACGAGGTAGATGCTCGGCGCAAGATCGCGGATTTCGCCGGCGAGATCCCGGAGATACGCGCGGCGTTCGTTGGAATCGAAGATGGCATCGGCCGCTGCGATCTTGGGCACGATCTCTTCGACACAGAAGTAGGGCTTCGATTTGCAAAACTCGAAACCCATGAACCGGGTTATGTCGTTGAACGGCGCCGAATTGTAGGGAATGCCCGCTGCCTGGCCGCCCCAAGTCCCGGTGATGAACTTCTGGATCCAATCGGCCTTAGTGATTTGGCGAACTTCCATTTCGATGCCGACCCCGGCGAGATCCTGTGCCGCCTTGAGGTAGACCTCTTGATCGGCCGCCGCCTCGTTGACGACAACTTCGGCAACGAACTTAAAGCCGTTGGGATACCCGGCCTCGGTCAGGAGCGAGCGAGCCTTGGCCGGATCGAACGGATACGGTTTCAGGTTTGGATCGTACCCAAAGGTATTGGGCGTCGCGCCTTGGCTTGCCGCCTGGGTCCGTCCCTCCAAAAGCCCCTCGGCCATCGCCTCTTTGTCGACGGCGTAGTTCAGGGCTTGCCGCACTCTTTTGTCCTTAAAGGGCTCGAACGCCGAGGCGCCTGCGTTAAAGAGCGGGATTGCCATCGCGTTGGTGGACGGAACGACGTCAATCGTGTGCCCGCCGCCTTCGATCGCCGCGAAGTTGTCGATCGAGACCGCAACGGCGATATCGATCTGATCGGAGAGCAGCGCCTGCACGCGGGTTGCACGTTCCGGCAGCGGTTGAACTTCCAGGCGCGAGACCTTGGGCGGACGCCACGAATCGGATCGTGCCTCGAAGACCACCAGTTCGGGCGTCCAACGGGCAACCTTGAAGGAACCGGTACCGATCGGCTGGCGCGCATAGGCTTGAACCCCCATTTCCTTCCAAGCCTTCGGCGCCACGAGCAGCATGCCGGAAATTCGCGAGGGCAGAATGGCGTCCGGCCGCGCGCTAACGATATCGACCGTCATCGCATCGACCGCGCGCGCTTCGGTGACAGTCGGGATTTGCCGGGCAAACGTCATCGTCTTGCCCGCTTCGTCGTTCTTGAGAAAGTCGATGGCGGCGACAACCGTTTGCGCGTTCAGCGGCTCGCCGTTGTCGAAGGTGACGCCCGCGCGCAGCTTGAAGCGCCACGTGTTTTGATCCAGCGACTGCCATTCCGTCGCCAACGCGGGCTGAGAACTGCCGTCCTCTTCGTCGACGACAGTGAGGGCGTCGTACATGGCCGTCCAGGTGTGCCAACTTGGAAACACACCCGCGGCGTAAGGATTACCATCGGGTGGCGGCAGGGCGACCGCGCCAACGCGCAACGTGCCCTCGGCATGGGCCACCCCGACAAGCGCCGTTGACACGGCAACGCCCACTACGATGCGTGCACAGCAACGCACGACTGGACCGACAATATTCTTCACGTTCTATTCCTCCCTTGTTTGATCGGACCGACGGTCCGACGCTCGATGAACAACGACACGAAAAGCGTCTCCTAACCACACGTCGGCATGCAGCTACTCGCCGGCCCGCCGATCCTCTCGAACTGAGACCGATCGGCGCAGCGTGCTGCGGAACTCAAAGCGATTTTCGGGGAAGCAGGCGATCATGTGTTCTACCCCTCGGCCGGACACATCGAAAATCGTACGAACGACGCGAAGCGTCGGGCTACCTGGTTCGACACCCAGTGCCGCTGCAACGCTCGGCGACGCCCCCACGGCCGACAGCACCTGCTCGGCCCGGTCCGGTACAACCTGCCCAGGACCGGTCAAGAGAAGGATACGCGGCGTCGTTTTGAGTTGGTCCAGCGTGAAATGTCGGCCGATGTCTTCGGGCACATACATGGTCACCAGGCCGATCGCTTCGCCCCCGCGACACGCGATATGGGTCGCCCTCTGAAGGGTCGCCCCGCCGGGTTCGCCCAAGATCTCCAGAACATCGGGCGGACCAACCTCATATAGGAAGTCGACAAAATCTATCTCGTTATTCCAAGACTGCACTAGGATGCTCTCGATCAGCGCATCCATGGTGCCGTCCAGGGCAACACCCGGCACGGCCCTCTGCCGTTTTCCGCGAACCCGCGGCCGACGCCCGCGCGCCTTGGTGATCAAGCCGACTTGGGCCAATTCATCCAGCGCCCGCTTCGTCGTAATGCTCGAAACCGACAGTAAAAGGCTCAGCTCCCGCTCACTCGGAAGCTCGGCACCGGGCAAAACGACACCCCGCTCGATGGAACGTTTCAACTGGTCGACAACCTGCCGGTATAGCGGGGTATCGGCATCTCGGCGGACGGCGTCGAGGGTTGACGCAAGCAGATCGACTGTGTCGCTCATATAGGCTCCTTCTTAATATAAGAAGCATATGAGGTGGAGCACCACATGGCAATTTGACCGCAGCGATACATAGCGGTTGCTCGCCGAAAATCGGTGCTGCCGAAGCTGCCACTTCCGTCGTCGCTCGTTCGATTGCTCCGGCGTCCGGTAGACTCGCGGCAACGCCGCCCGCCACCGTCGGTCGACGTTCGGCTACGCTCTCAAAACCGGAAGGGCTTCACGACTAGCGCGAAATAATGGTGCCCAGGGCCGGGATCGAACCAGCGACACGCGGATTTTCAGAGGATTCAGAGCCATATCTATGGTCGTCGATGGTGGTAGATAGACGTATATAATACGTTGATTTTCAATGATATTTCTTGACGACAACGGTGTATGGCCGTAGTCGTGAGTTGATGCTGAGTGCTTACCCCGGGCTTACCCATGCGCGTCAAACTCAGTCAACGATTCGTTGACAGCCTTGATGGAAGAAATGGCGACCGCGTCTATTTCGATGTGGCCATCCCTGGATTTGGCGTACGGACCAAATCCACCGGCAAGAAGGCCTACATCATTCAGTACCGGAATCGCGGAAGGTCGCGGCGGTTCACGCTAGGCTCCTGTGCGACCCTTCGCCTCGAGCAGGCACGAGCAAGTGCTAGAAAACATCTTGTCGAGGTCTACGATGGAAAGGATCCCGCCGACCAAAAAAAGCTGGCGTTGCAGGACCCGACAGTTTCGGAACTCGCAAAGCGATACATAGAGGCCCACGCAATTCCAAAGAAGAAGCCCTCGAGCGTTCGGACGGATCGCGGACATATCAGGAACCACATTGTTCCCGCATTCGGTTCGATGAAGGTGGTCGACGTTTCGAGAACCGATATAGCAGAGCTTCACTACCGCCTGCGAAACACTCCTGGCGCGGCCAACAGGGCCGTGGCGTTGCTGTCCAAAATGTTCAATCTCGCAGAGAAGTGGGGTCTTAGGCCTGATGGATCGAACCCATGCCGACACATAGAGCGGTATCCGGAACGCAAACTGAACCGCTTCTTGAGCCCTGAAGAAATGGCTCGTCTTGGCAATGAGCTCTCATTGGCCGAACAGCGCCAGACCGAAATGCCTTCCGCGGTCGCAGCAATCCGTCTGCTCCTACTTACTGGCGCAAGGCTTGGAGAAATCCTGGGACTTCGCTGGGATTACATCCGATTCGATCAGTCCCTAGCTCTGCTCCCCGACTCCAAGACCGGACCGCGGCCGCTCTATTTCAACCTAGCCGCGGTACGGCTGCTGCGGGACCTAAAGGAGCGATCGATGTGCGACTGGGTAGTTGAAGGAGAGGTGCCTGGTGCGCCGCTCGTCAACCTCCGGAAACCGTGGCATCGCATCAGGAAAAGGGCGAACCTCGAAGATGTGAGACTGCATGATTTGAGACACACATTCGCCAGTTTCGCTGCTGCAGGAGGAATGTCTCTGCCGATGATCGGCAAGCTTCTCAATCACACGCAGCCAGTCACGACACAACGTTACTCACACTTGGCTCACGACCCCGTAAGGCAGGCAAACGAACTTCTGGGTACCCAACTCCGGCAACTTCTAGATAGCGGGAGAGAAAATTGACCGGTGATCCCGTCGGTCTAGACGAGCTAGCAACCGAACTGGGAGAGATCTGTCGAAAGCATAAATTTCCCGACACTGACGTTGATGACGCAGTGCGGAAAATCCTCGTTTTCGCTCAAGAGTATCACCGCGATGCTTTGGCACGACGGCTTCGTCCCGTTCGGCGCCAATTGGACGAGATCTATGACCTGTTTGCGGAACTTAAGAGTGCGGAGAAGAGGCAATTTGAGGAGGTCGCCGCTTCTACTGCCGCCCAGACTGATAGCGTTTTGTCGACAGAGCGTGTTGCTACGATCTTCTCCAAGTTACGTTCGATAGCTGCAAAACCAGCAAAGAGACAAAAGCGAGGTCGCCCACACGAGCTGCGACGGGACGACCTGATTTTGCGACTCGCCGAGCTCTTCGATAACGAAGTCGGGACAAACGATCGGCCCGACAACCCGCCGCTGCGCGATACACCGAACGATACGCCCCTCACACGCTTTGTCAGCGACGCTGCCCTTGCAATAGCGCCGGACCTCGGACCGCGGGGCATTATACGTGGTCTGCGGTCCGCCGCCAGGAGACCCCATCCCGACGAGGATAAGGTTGCCTTGCCTGAACCTAGGTTGTGGAGGGTTTTCCGTATCATCGGGAGAAGACCGCACCCCGCGAGGCCACAGGGCGCGCCTCCGCTGTCCTCAGGTTCTGCTTGGTGGGAATCGGGCGAATAGCTTCTGAAAGGAAGATTGTCTGCCGAACGGGCGCCTTAGAGCTTCCACGAAAAATCGGCAAACGGAGTATTTTTCGTGGAGATTCTGAGTGGAAGATAGAAGTCCTTCAGTAAACACTGTGGTCGTCGCTCATGCATTGAGAGAGAACGATGGCGATAGTGGACCGCTACCTCACGGAACGAGAGGCAGCTCAATTTCTGGGTCTTGAACCTTCGACCCTGAAGGCCTGGCGCTGGCGGGGAGAGGGTCCCTCCTATGCCAAGTTTGGGCGTGCGGTTCGCTACTCGCAATCCACGCTCTTCAAATATGCGGAACGATCAGTGAAATCTCCCGGCAGCCAGCATGCTGCCTAGTCCTCTGTGGACGGTTGAAATGACACCAGCGCAGTCGATGAAACGCCGCACTGGGGGGCGCGACCAAACGGCAACCGCAGTCCGAAAGGTGGAAGCGGGGTCGCCTGGGGCCTGATCCGGCCACAGACACGATAGCCACCAATTCCCGGGCTGGATCCAGTGAGACCCCGGGGAGCCCTGACCGACAGGCCGGCTCCGACGAGCGGACCTGAACTCGCGACGGGCCGGGACCTCCTGGCTGGTTCAGGGCTAGGGGGTCCTATGCCCAGGCCTCTGGCCCCACCAACGAGCGGATGAAATAAAATGGAAGACATCAAGGCGAAACGCAGGAAAAGAGCCAGCGCAGCTTTGGAAGACATGGAACGACATCAGAAGAGGGCTTTGTGGGCCGCTATCTCCGAGGGCGCGCCTATCCCAGAAGTCGCCAAGGCGTCCGTCCTGTATGCTGCTGAGTTCGCGGCAAGCCACCTCGAGCGCGACGAGGCCCTAAAGATTCTGGACAAATGTAGAAATCTACTAATGGAACGCCTCATCGGGCCAACGAGCGAACCCATTTCTGCTCGCCGCCCGGGACGCAGGCAGTAAACCTCAAGTTGACAGGCTTTCCATCCACATTCGGCGGTCAGTTCAGTTACTCAAGCACACTTTACTGCCAAAACCACGACGCCCTACATTCACCCTAGGCTGGCCTGTATCGGTCCAAATAGGCAGTTCCTCTTTCGCGTCTAGAGGTCTTACTCGGGTGGTTCAAACAGAAAATGACGCCATAGTTGTGCCGCGAGACGGGAGGCAAAACGATGGGAGGCTCCACCCCAAGGTGGCCGCGTAGTAACCCAGAATTGAACATTGGGACTGGAAATCGGCGAAACAGAGCATTCCAATTGGCGCCGGTTCTCGAGAAAGATCTGGGAGGCACGCAGTGACAAAGTCCGGAAACGAGATTTCGGCGATCGACATGGCCAGGCAGGCCAATGTCGAACCGAAAAGCTTCCGCCGAGCCCTGCGTGCCGAAGGACTCACCTGGCACCGGCACGCCGAGCGCTGGACCGTAGATCGAGGCGGCCCCGAGCATCGGGACATGACGCGCGTGCTGAACCGCCTGGTCCGGGACCGCCAATCAAGCTGACCTCGCGACCCCTAGGAAGTATGATCAGGACATGCGCTGGACACCAGTCGTTCTTATGCTTGTGGCGACTGCCGTTGCGGTTATTGTCGCCCGTGGCCTGCCCGAGGACCGAGGCAGCGATGAAGCCGGACCGGGCATCGAGACTCCAGTGGACGGCGCGATACGCGCAGTGTCGCCGAGTCGGGATTAGCCGGCTAGAGCCTCAGATGGCCGCTTCTGCCGCTTTCAGTCTGAATCTGGCCCAGCGAGCTTTCTGAGCTTCCGAAATGCGCCGACGGCCTTCCTCGGTAGCCGGACCGGTGCTCAGACCACCATGCAGCTTGCAGCGGCCGTTGGCGCGTGCTGGCGCTTGGCAGGGCTGCCCGTCATACTTGCGGCGAGCGCCGCATTTCCCGAAATTGAGCTTCGACATGGCTGTCTTTGGATACGTTATCCGCGCTTCGATGCCGAATTCTACTATGAAAACAGATAGTTAAGGGACCCGGATCCGGTCCGGTAAGCCGGAGGAAAGCAACGAGGCCTAGAGGTGTCCGGAAACCCTCCTCCTCCCGCTGTGCAGAGGTATTGACCTACTACCTGCCTCGCATCAGGCGCTATGGCAGTCTGTCCAAATCCCCGAGACCAAGGTCTTACTGGCGGGCCGAAAGATTTGGTTCCTGGCACAGGATCCCAACGGCGAAAAGGCTCCGACCCCCGGCCGGTACCCCAACATCGACGACAGGGGGTACCCCCCTTATGGGTGTCAGGACGCCCCTAGACATTTTTGTCAGACGGCCAATGAGCCCCCACGACCGAGCCCAAGACGTATTCAGGTTTTGTGCCTTCCCCAGGTTTTCGCCGCTCGGCTAACCTTTGATCATCACCGAGGATGGAGACCGCGGTGTAGGAAGGAGTCGGGTTTGACAAAGGAAGATAGTCACATTGACGAACGCCGGCGGTCGATGATGTCTCGCGTCCGCACGCGGAACACAGAACCAGAGATGTTCCTAAGACGTCTACTTCATCAGCGAGGATTTCGCTTCACGCTTCACAAGCGGATAGCGGGCGTTGTGGTCGATATTTGCCTTCCAAAATGGCACGTCGTTATTTTCGTGCATGGCTGCTTTTGGCATCGCCACCTGTGCAAACGGTTTTCTTGGCCGAAGTCGAGAGAGCTTTTCTGGAAGGAGAAGCTGAACAAGAACCACATCCGCGACCAGAAAGCGATTTCTGATCTAAATGCGCAAGGCTGGAGAGTCGCTGTCGTTTGGGAGTGCTGGGCCCGCGGGCGAAAGACCGATCTTATGCACCATGACATCTCCAAATTAGAAAACTGGATCAAAGAAAGTCGGTCTCTGAAGATAGAGATTCCGCAAGGCTGACTTGACGTTTGCGTCTTTCAGGGAGACAGAAAATCGAGCCCAACTCTGGAAAGGTTTGCCCCCAACCGATCCATCAGGTTAAGGGCATACTCATATCGAAGTTGCGCAATGATGACCGCCTCACAGTCAAATAGATGCAGCCCTCTGCCTCCACTTTCACGTATTCGCTGCACCTTGAGGCTGCTGACTCCATCGGCAACCACTAACCTCCCTTGATCTCGAGCATATATGTGCTCATACCTTGGGTTTGGCTCTCCAGTCTTACCAACTGGAACAAACTCAAAGGCTCTAGGTCCCTCTCCGAGATCCAAGAATACGTGGCGGCCGGACGTCGCCCCTTTTACCGCAGGTCCAATCTTCTCCTCTTTTTTCAGACGCACCCCAATGAAGGGGAGCGAGGTACCAAGCTCATTGCGCCAACCCTTCTTGTCCCGATCGGGAACCAAATCACACGCAGGCGAGAGACAAACCACGATGTCGCCCTCAATTCGTAGAACATGGCCTGTCGTCAGATGGTAACCAGACACCGCCTCTGAACACTCAAAAACATTGAGATGGGAATAGATGCTCTCCTGAGAGTTAGGCGCTTCAATGATCTGTCTATAGTGATGCTTCACTCGCTCGCCTGCTGATCCCAAGCTTAGTTCATAGTCATAAACGGACTGCATTGTCTTGAGCGAGGAATCCTGGATGGACGGGAAAAGACTCATCCACAGGCGCTCTAAGGTCCGACCAATCGTTGCATTGCGGACACCCGCGTCCTCCTGAGAAAGCGCCCGAAGCAACCATCCGGCCTGAACGCTGCGATTGCGAAGCGCTTTGTCCTCCAAACTCCCGCCTTCCTCTTCGGCCAATGCTCGCATAGCTGAAACCAGGACCCGGTGAGGCGTCGGCCCCCAAGCGCAAAGCGCATCGGTGAGCGCACTGACCACTTCGCCACCTGAGTGCCCCTTCTTGACGACGGTGACAAAAAGATTCTCTAGTCGAATCCAATTTTGGCCCCTTCCGTCACCCCAACGAAGAAATCGAGCGCCACTAACTCCGGGTCCAAGACCCAACTTGTCTTCGGAACGCTGAATAAACCAGGCGATCAGGTCATTCCAGCTTGGCAGCTCGACTGCTAGGTCGTCACTAGGATCTTTTTTTCTTTCGCCGAAGAACCGACCCAGGTCTCCCAGGAAGTTTGGTTCTTCTAGAGCACGACGAGCGGCGCTTGCCCGGTTACCGTCAAAATCGGGGTCATTGATCTCGCGTCGCACAGCAAGGTACCAACTTTCATCGGCCTGACTCTCAAACCGACGAATATCCTCCTTGTGAGCGATCGCCCAGTCGTCCCAGATGTCTTCAACGGCCGCAGTCTTCGCTGGATCAATTCTGGGCAAGGGCGGCAGGAACGACAGCAGTATCCGGCGAAAAGCTTGGTGGATATCATGGCTCGTATAGACGACTACGAGATTGAAACGTGGATTCAGCGCTAGTAGCCCCAGCGTTTCAAGAGATCTGTCCGGACCGCCTCCTTCTCCATCAAGGAAATAGTCGAGAATAAGAAGATCGGTTTGGTGGAGACGACGGAGATCTATGTCGCCCTTGTCGTCTTTGTCGTGGATGCCGTCATGAACATCAAATATCCACTTCCTCTCACGCGCGATCGTGAGCAGACCAAGAAGACTTTTGACCTCGTCGCCTGCATTGTTCCAACGAAACTCCGAAGAACGACGATCTCTTGCAGGCTTGTGCGCCTCCAGCAACTTGTCCAGAGTGGGAAACTGGTCATCAACCGCAATTACCGTTCGAATAGGTTTGATGTAGGTCGTCTCTATTAGAGGCTTTAGAGACGGGACATCAGTCCCCGGAATTCTCTGGCTTGTAGCCGACATACTCCCCCCCACGGAACAAGATGCCGAAGTTGGCCCCCGGCAGAATGCGTCGCTCGTCAGTAACGTATTCGATTGTGTGCCCACCGGCCCTCAAGTTCGCCCTACAGAGGTACAGCCCTACGCCCCTACCTCCGTGTGACTTCCTTGAAAAGAAGAGCGTAAACAGAAATCTCTCGTCCTCTTCGTCCACTCCCGGCCCATTGTCTCCAACCAGAACGAGGCCATCCCTCACGTCGAGGCAAACCAGCTTTCGCTCGACGTCACCGGGGGTTTTTGTAAGCCAGTACCGAGCATTGTTGATGAGATTGATGAATACCGGATATATGCGAGATGGCAGCTCACGAACTCTGAAAGATTTGAATGCTTCGGTGGCTTCAAGAACAATTTCGGCTCTAGCAAGAGAGTCCTGAAAGAACGACTCAATATATGAAAGGATCGCTTCTCCCGTGATGACCTCAAATTGGGGATTGCCCGAAAGCTTGAGGGGCGTCAAAAACCTCAGACGCTCTGTAAGCTGTCGATGAGCGTGCAATGCCGTTTGAATTGGAGAGAGGTCGGCTACCGACTTTGGAAGGCCGTCGAGATTTCTGGTGATTGTGAGATCCAGCCCTTCGATCTCATGACCGATTATCTCGACCGTAATGCCCAATTGCGCGAGCGCGTTGAGGCGATCAATTTCTTCGCTAAGTTCGGAGACCTGATCGCCCTGGAATGCGGTTAGTCCCACCAAGTCGATGCGCTCTTTGATGGCCTCCATAGCAAAGATATAAGACTCAAAGAATTCTTCGTTCTCCTGGTCAAACCTTCTGTAAATGCGGTCTAGCTCCTGATGCACCTCCAGAACGCTCATGCGCTTGTGGCGTTCGTCACCAATAAGCTCGGTGGCCGCTTTTCTGAATAGCCGCTTCCGTTCCTCAACTTGCTCGCCAAATCCCTCGAGTTCGGCTTGGAGCAGACTGATGGCCTTCTCGGACCATCTGCTGAGACGTCGATTCAGTGCGGAGGCATTGTGATTAATTGCGCTGACAACGATTTGCCTTCTGTTGTCTTCCGACAGTCCGCTGGCGGCGTTAGAGATGCTGGCCTCCAGTGAGCTCACCGCTTCGGATACCGACTTCCAACGACTGACATAGTTGCGGTATTCCCCTTCCAATGAGCGAAGATCCCTTGGGCGCGTAGGTGGCGCAAGAACCTCGAGGTCCTTCTTCACTCGCATCAGACGCTCGTGAACGTCCATCAATTTTGGGAACGAAGCGACTGCATCAACCTTCGCAGTAGACTGAAGACCCTCGAGGTCTTGTTCTAGTTCACCAAGATCTTCCGATTTTTCATTGAGGTCATCCTTAAGCACTCGCCGCCGCCGGCGTTCTAACGCAGCCGCATCCTTTCTCGCCTTACTCTCAGCCCGCTCAAGCTTCTTTGCCGAGAGCTCCTCATCTCGTAGATCTGATGCCGAACCGAAATAGCGCCGTGATGTGGTCTGCAGCAGGCTAATGACGAGATCGCGGAAGACCTTTGTCGCGTGCCCTTCGATTAAGCCTTCGCGCCCCGCCTTGTCTCTGAGATTTGGGTTCTCGTCCGTACCTATCGCAATGCGGCCGAACATTCGGCGGTGGTTCCAGAACTCTCTGCCCGCGTGTCGGCTCCGCCGTTCTTCGATAAGGAAGAAGTCCGTATCTGGCCTTCCATACGGCATCACCCGCAGACCGTCCCGGAACACCATTAAGCCAGAATGATTTTCCGCCCATTTCTGGGCTTGAGCATGCAGATCAGCTGCCAAACTAGAGTTGGCGGCAACCCTCTCGTAGGTCGCGAGAACGAGATCGAACCTACCGACTCTGGCAGCCCCGCGGCTGGACAGATTCGGAGCCAATGTTATCTGAACGTCACCCTCTTGCCACTCACCGAAGGCCTTGATGCGTCCTCGAAAAACGCCGTTCTCATCGACGGTTCCTCGAACGAAATGCTCGAGTTGTTCGATGCTCGAGAGACCGAATTCCCTCTCCCGCGCCACAACCATTCTGCTCTTGGAGCCATGCCACGCGATAACTGATGTCTCAAATTCCAGCTTTGAAAGTAGTTCTTCATCGTATGGGTCAACAAAGCTCGACAATGTCGACACAAATATGTCTTTGGCGCGAGAAGCCTCATCGGCGTGCTTACTGGTTGCCGTTTCTTCAAGCTGGCTGAGGAGGTCAAACTCAAGGTCGGCAACAAAGAGTGCCGTTCCGCAGTCCGAGTCTCCGGTCCAAACGGGCCACTGCGTGAAGTGGCGTTCGTCGAAGCTCGTTTCGATGATGGTTTCTTCCATTCGCCGCTGTGTTGTCAGCGAGTCTTTCGCTTCCTCTTGGAGCGAAAACCGATTCCAGGCATCGACAATGCGGTCGTGACGTTCGTCGTGGGTGTCTCCGCCCCATACATTCTCCATGAGTTCATCGAAGAGCCTCCTGGTGAGCGCAGGAAGCTCGGAAAGGCAGTCGAACTCTGCGAATGGAATTCGAATGTCGTCGAGCAGAAGATAGGGGTTACGGAAAAGGCGCCAATCAACGAGCGAGGCTATGAAAGGTTCATCTTTTCGCTTTGACACGAGCAGCAGAAGAGACCCCAGCGCAGCAGCTGATAACCGACCTATCCCCTTCTGCCCTTGACGCGTCCGAAGCGGCAGGCCCAACCTATCGGCTTTGCGAACCTCCGAATTCGAAAGCTTGTCCTCTGTTCCGATAATCAGCCACTTTTCCTGAAACTCGGCTGAGTTCATCCCATGCCCGTCGTCCACGACCGCAGCGACCGGAACATGACTGTCAAACAAATGCAGCGTCACTCGCCTCGCATAGGCATCGAATGAGTTTTTCCAAAGCTCCGATACCGCCGTCGGGCAATCCGCAATCTGCTCGCGGCCTAGATGATCAACTGTCCTTGCGCGAGACCTAAAGGATAGGGCGGTCATCGCTCACCTAAGAAAGGTGCCTGGACACGGCCCGAAGAACTGCCTTTCCGAGCAGTACGGGGACAGCGTTGCCCACCTGCTTCGCCGCGGCCATTAGCCCTCCTTCAAAGACATAGCTATCGGGAAATGACTGAAGACGAGCCGCTTGCCGGACGGTAATACCGTGGTTTTGTGTGGGGTGGACGAAGCGGCCCTTCGAAGGGTTCACACAAGCTGTTGTCATAGTAGGTCCCGGCTTCCGCGGGTCTATCCGACCATAGACGTCTTTGTGGCCATCATGTTCTTCGTGGCAGGGCAAACGCCTGCCAGATTGACTACGGCTCCCGCCATTCTTTGGAGTCGCCTCAAAAATCGCCACCAAATCAGCCGAGTGCTGCATGTGTTTGTTGTTGGAATCCCCCTTTGGTGCTCGGCAGAACGCTACTGACGCACATGACCAAGCCTTTAGGCCCTTCCCGGCGGCTTTGGAGTGGGTGGCAGGGGGACTCCATGCTAGCGGAAACGAAACTCCCTCCCTAACTCCTACAATAAAGACGCGCTTCCTTTTCTGGGGAACGCCGTAGTCTCGCGCATCCAACACCGCAGCATCTAATACCGCGTAATCTGCGAGAAGCGCCTCGCGTTTGAATGCGTCCAAGTATTCCGAGTGTCGCGGCCAAAGTATCCCTGGGACGTTTTCCATCACAAAAACTTTGGGACGGAGAACACGTACGTAGTCGAAATACCGGTGGATCAGACCGTTCCGCTCATCATCTTTGCCCGCATCGTTAATACGATGAACGGAGAAGCCTTGGCACGGAGGACCACCAAGGACGAGATCGCACTCCGCTCCGTCAGAGAATACTTCTTCTAAAATATTTTTCGGATCGAGCTCCTGGATGTCTTCCTCATACAGCTTCGGAACAAGGTTTCGTCGCCCTTTGATGAGATTGCGATGGTAGGTTTTGCAGGCCCACGGATCGCTCTCGACAGCAGCCCTTACGTGCAAACCTAGTTGCCGAGCAGCGAGGGAGAATCCGCCAGCACCCGAGAACAAGTCGACGCAAGTAAGGGGCTTCCCATCCTCATCCGGCAGATCATTCATGCGTGCGACCGGCTCAGCTGCCCGCGCGCTTTCCCGGTATGCCATTTAGAAACCGCCCCCTACGCGCAAAAAAAGCCCCCGATTCTCACCCGGAACGAAGATTGTCGCAACCTCAAGTCGCGACCCCCGAAAATTGATCGGTACGCTACCGCAGTATTACACAGCCTCGGCTCGTAGTACTCACGCCTTGCGCGAGTTTCGAAGTCTGTGTCAGACTTGGTACTGGAGAGACGCTTCTTTTACAAACTCGGCAACCGCAGGTTTCGCGAAACGACGCTGCGGTATGACGTTGACCCCCAAGGTGCGGCATGGGGACACCATATCGATATCCGTCGTCTGTTCGGATCGAGAAGCTCGAAGCAGAATTGATGGAGATGGGTCGCGTCGCAGCTGCCGCCGGCGAAGCCCGGCGCGACGTCTTGGCGCTCATCTCTGACTGCGTCGAGAAGACAGCAGCCGACGAGCGCTTGCAGGGCAAGCAGATCCGCCGGTGGCTGTGGGTTGCATCCCAATATCGCATGTACGCCGATTACTCGGCCGAAGTTGCGGCTGTTGCAGGCGGCGCCCTCCTCTTCTTGTCCAAATGTCTCGAAACGAGGGCTGACTTCCCAGCTGACGAGGTCAACTGGGTATTGGCTCAAGCGACTGAACGCTTGTCCGCGGAGATTGGCGCTGTTTCCGACCTCAATTTCCTATCCGAGTCGGAGATTGATCGAATCGAAGAGGCGTTGAGCCGGCACCTCGATGCGTCAGTATATGATCTCGATCATCTACGAACTCAAATCCAAGACCAGATGAGTCATCTGTCTAGAGCCCGGGACGACAGCTTCTTGAGGTCCATCGAACAAAAAATAGACTACCTTTTTGAGACCGCTCAAACACCTGATGCCAGCAAGCGGCGGACTGCCCTGGCCGCCCTACTTTATTTGGCCGAGGAACAGGATGTCGTCCCCGACGATCTAGGGATACTCGGACTTCTCGATGACCTCTACGTGGTCGAATGGGCTTACGCCACCGTTCGCGGGGAAACCGGATGGCTCTCAATCCTCGAAAGCAAGCTTGCACAATGGCCGTTCGTAGAGACTATTTTTTTCAGGGATGAGGCTGGCGACTTCGATATCGGTCGATACGGCCAGCACGTCATAAGCGCCGGGCTCTCGAGCCTTTTTGAAAAAGGAAATGAGCCGGTTCTGGTGCTGAGAGAGGCTGGACCACTGCCTATTCTTCTGGCTTTTTATGCTGCAATTCACTTGCTTCGTGAAGCAAGCTCAACTCAGCCACCGGAATATGCTGCCGGGCAATCTATTTTCGTCGGCGACGAAGTCGATCGCTTCAAGGCGATCTATCTGCAGCCTGCGGAACTGGGACGACGCCGTCGCCACCGCGTCCAAGTAGCGCAAAGAGGAAGCATTCATCTTCACGACGACACGCTTCGATACAACTCAACGGCAGCCAACACACCGCATAAGTCCCTCTCGAAGGGAAATGAGATTCAGTCATGGGAAAAGAACAGACGACCGTCTGTGTTGGCTCATGAACTTGGTCGCTCGCGATACGTCAGACCAAACTCCGCGATCTTTCTACTCACCCAACGCAATCGTCTCGACCACTTCATCCGCGAGATGGAGCCGCTGGGTCACAAAGCGACAGCCCTTATCAACTTTGTTCGTGTAGACGACGTCGGAAAGGTCTCGCCTATGGGGACAAGCACCAGTGCTCCGCTTATCTATTGCTGCGCCGACAGCTCTGCAGTTGTGGATCTGGTGCGGAACCCACCAGACGGCATTGCAAGCTGGAGCATCGTGTGTGATGGGGCCCGGACATCGTTTGATTTAGTGTCAGCGCTGACAAGCGAGAACCTGGTCGCGCCATTCTGCGTCGTCGCTGAGTTGAAAGACCGAGAAGCAATCCAGCAACTGCAAAGGGAAGCGAACCTAGACATTCGGTTCCTCGAAGAAACCGATGTAGACGTTCCGTTTCCGCCCGCATCAAGCGCTGCCGCCTCAACGAAGTTTTCAACAATTCGACGGTTTTTCGAACGTCAGGGCCTCTTCACCCTTGCAAAAGAAGAGGTGCACCTCGTCCCAAATCGCTCTCTCGAGAAACTCTTCAATCGCATGGAGGAATTTCGACAAGAAGGAAAATTTGCCCCTGAGGTTCAAAGTCTCTTAGCTGAAGTATGGGCTTTGGCTAAGAAGATGCTGTCCTCACCGGTGGCGGCCGACGGACACATCGACGGTGCCGAAGAAGACGTCGCGCGGATACGGTCCTTCTGCAAATCCCTTGCACCGTACACACCCCTGGCCAAGGAATTTGATGAGATTCTCGGCGAGAACGACCTGCTTCATCGGGGCAAAGATGGGATCATTCGCAGACTGATCGAAAACGCGCCCGCTCGGGGCGTAAGCGCCGTGTTGTGTTCAACACATCGGGCCGCTCGGACCTACCAAAAGCTTGCCGAGGTAGGCGACGCACCATCTAACACGAAATGGCTCTCGCTTGACGAAGTCAGACTGAACGCTCCGCTCGAACGACTGATTGTGCCGGGCTGGATCGACCGGAACACAGCCCGTGACCTGTACTACAACCGTTATGCGAGCCACCTAGACTTTGTTTTCTTTCCATTTGAACAACGTTGGAACGAGAGAGCCATTGGCGCAGCCGAGCGTTGGGCACACAGGCTGTTGGAACAAACCGAGAGGCAGTTGAGCAAAGCCGCCTCTGCAGCTGCCCACACAAGAAGAGGGAAGAAGACCCTTTGGCAGAAGAAGCCGCCCCGTCGAAGGGAGCGAGGGCAAACGATTGCCGAAGGAGTGAGCGAAAATGACGTGCCGATACTGGATGTACTTGAGGCGCGAACGATTGAGGCCGTGAGAGAACACGCAGCCCGCTCTGGTGGCGTAGAAAGACAGAACGTCGAGGCGGAACTAGTCATATTGGAGCGCGGCTGCTTTACGTTCCTCTTCCCTAATGGAGAAGTGATCGACCTTTCAGGCTTCGACGAAGCCGAGAACGGGTTGGGCAGCGCCAGCCTTCGGAAAGTACGAGACCTCGCTCAGGGAGCACGCCTCGCTTTTCCCAAGTCCGGCACCAGGGATCTGATCGACCTCAAGGCCGATGCGTTCTTACCGGATCCTGTGGGCACACGAGCCCTCAGCTCTCTTTGGAAGAGGGCTTTGAACAGGTGTCTCGAACGCGATTCTTCGTTGCCGAAGCAGCTATCGATCCATCTTGCCGAGAATGGTGAAGGACGTACCGAAGGAACGATTCGGTTATGGGCGCAAGACAACACCGGAACCATCGCACCAAGGAACTGGAAACGCGTTATTCCGCTGTTGTCAGATTTTCTGAACGACGCGGAGCTAAAGGACAACCACGAGAACGTGCTGTCGGCAGTGGACCTAATGTATCGGGCCCGTAGCGACGCCGCGCGGTCACTAATTCAGGACTTCGCTACGGGCGAATTTGATCTTTTCGGCGACAGTATTGCCCTGCGGATAGGAGAAGCTACCGCCGTCTACGGCCTTCACCGAGTAGTTGCCATGGGCGGCATCCACCGCGTTTCACTTGATCGCGTAGGACTGGTGCAGCGCTTGTCGGACACGCCTCCAACTCAAGAAGATCACCCGCTCCAATGACCGTGATGCTCCCCCGCTCTTGCCGACCCGGCACAACAAAGAGCGAGGAGAGAGTCTTTCAGCTTGTCGCGAATTCGCCTGGGCTGGACGATTACTACTGCCTCCATTCGCTGGGCCTGGCCCGGCATGAGAGGAAAGCGTACTCGGAGGCAGATTTTGTACTGGTCGGCCCCGCGGGCCTCTTTTGCCTCGAGGTAAAAGGAGGTCACGTCAGTCGTTACCAGGGGAAGTGGACGATCGGATGGCCAGGCAAGCAGTACGAGTCCCTTGAAGGTCCATTCAAGCAGTCGGAATCGGCGATATGGCCGTTGGCGGATGAGATCACGAGCCGAACGGGCATAGCGGCTCGCCGCGAATGTCTCCTAGGCTGGGGGGTGGTTTTTCCTGACATCGTCTTCGACGAGAAGGATCCAGAGTGGTCCACCAACGTGATCTTTGACCAGCGCGACGTGCCAAAGCCGTTTGCGGAGTACGTAGGGCGACTTGAGGACCACTACCGCAAACGACTAGGGGAACTCGGGCGCAAACAACCCAGCCGATTGGGCCCGGCGAAGGTACAGCAGATCGTCGAGTGTCTCCGAGGAGACTTTGACCTTGTCCCATCACTTCGTGGGGCCGTTCACGACAGCCGCCAAGAACTTATCTCCCTCAGCACCGAGCAATATCGAATTCTCGATTTCGCCCTGAACAGCAATAGCCGCATCATGTGCGAAGGAGCAGCTGGTACAGGAAAGACACTAATTGCCCTAGAGGCCGCGCGACGCGCAGCGAACGACGGACGCAAGGTTCTCTTCACATGCTTTAACAAGAACCTGGCGAGGCGTGTTCGGGCCCAACTTAAAGGATCTGGAGTGGAGGTTGAATCAGCCTACCGACTTATCACCGATCTCATCAAGAAGGCTGGCCTCGCAGGACAATTAGGTGCGGCTCATTCACAAGAGAACTCCGAGAAACTTCGGGACACCTACCAATACCTAGTTGAAGACGCTGCCACGATCCTCATGGAAGAGGACGAGTGGCCACAGTTTGATTTCTTGATCATCGATGAGGGGCAAGACGTCCTCGACGTACCGACGATGAACGCACTTGATTTGCTGTTGGCTGGCGGACTGGAGAATGGGAGGTGGTTACTCACCTATGACCCCGGCCTCCAGGCCAAGATTTACAACAATTTCAACGATGCGGTCAGAAAGCACCTTTCAGGCACGACTCCTGCAATCTTTTCCCTGACGGAGAACTTTCGGAATCCTCGCCCCCTTATCGCCGAACTCTACCGCATCTTGGACAGCGATCCGCCGCAATGCCGCCGAGTCACGGGCGACCGAGTGGAGTACGTGAGTTATCGCACTCCAGAGGAACAGCTTCGGAAACTCCGGGCGCTTCTAGCTGAGATCTTGAGGTCAGGAATTGAGCCTGATCGGGTCGCGATCCTAACAGGCTGCCGCGTGGAGGACTCTTCCCTTGCGAATCTTTCGAGTTTCTCAAGCATGCCTATTGCGAGGGTTGAAGATCAGGTATCGGAAAAAATTGGACTTTCCAGTGTTGCATCGTTCAAGGGTTTGGAAGCCGACATAATCATCCTAACCGACGTGCCCTGGCTTGGAAGCGATGCAACGTGGGCTCACGCGACGATATATGTGGGCATGACAAGAGCGACCACAAAGCTGTTCGCTGTACTCAGCAACGATGTGCTGGAAAAAATTGGACTAGCCGCCGACTAAGGGGACGCTATGGGACGCTTTGAAAACCACGAGAGCTTTCGGCAGGCTATGCTCGAAGACCTTCGGAATGAAGTCTTCGGCCCCCAACCTCACGATGCCGATGACCGCAAAACGGAATTGCTACAGATTTCACCTCTGCAGCAGTATTCCACCGGCATCCTTTTCCCCCAAAAGACTATTCAGAATGAAATCGAAGGGTCGGACATTGCTGAGGGCGAGGAAGAAGCGGATGATTCAAGTGAGTTCGGCGACCTCAACGAAAGCGAGGTACAGACATCCCAACGGGGGACTCAAACCGATCCTGACACGACCGAGCAAGAAGCTCTGAACCTGTCGAATGAGTTCAGCCCATCCGCCGTCGGCGTCTCGTTTCGGATCAAGGAAGCCGCTCATCTTGAGGTGAGAGCTTCATTCGGCACCTATGTCGCCGAGTCATACGAGGAACCAAACCCTCGAGCTGGGCTAACCAGCAGCGACGGAAGCCAACAGCCAACGAGCCGAACCAAGACAGGTTTTCGCCGAATTCATCACGACATTCCGCTGGCCGTCAAAATACCAGATGCGGCAAGGACATTGTCGTTGGATCCGATTGTAGTTCCCGGCTTAGGGGGCGACTTGACCGTACGGGTAACCGTGCGCCCCAGAGTCGACGGAGTCATGCTGATATCTGTCATGGCAGTGAACGAAAAAAGAGGAGACGCCCCGACCCCGAGATTTGACGACGCCTTCTACCAGGTCCAACTGTCGATAACAGATGCTGACAACAAATCGATCTTTCTGCCTATCGATTTGGAAGTTGGAAACACGTCGGACGATGAGCTTTCTTCAATGGAATTGCTGTATCGACACCGCCGAGCCTTCGCATTGGGTCACGGCTGCGCCGGCGACTGGACAAGGGATGATGCTTTGTCCGAAAGCGGAAGAACAAACAAGATTCTCACCGCTGCACTTCCGAGCTACGAGATCAAACCGATCGTCCCCAGAGAAGAGAGCGTCTCCACCACAGCATTGCTCCTTTCCATGTCGAAACTTTCGGGCCACGACTGCGACCGACAAGAGATTTTTGGTGGGCTTAGAGCCCTGTCCGATGATTATCGGGCTTGGATTCACCTCCGAGAGCAGGATGCTGAGCGATTGCCCAATCGTCTACGCGTCACGGCGGAAAAGCATCTCACAGAATGTCGAAATTGCCTCTCACGGGTCGAGAGAGGTATCGAAGTTCTTAGTCAAAATGAATCTGCCTTCCTGGCATTTCGCTTGATGAATCGCGCAATGCTCATGCAGCAATATCACACCTCAATTAGTGGCAGGCCCAACAACTCTGAATTCCCCGAACTTTCGCCCTCGTACGATTCATTGCCGGATCGGGATCCAAAGTGGCGACCCTTTCAGCTTGCGTTTGTTCTTATGAACGTGGCCGGCATGACGGACGCGAATGATCCTGATCGCAAGCTGGTCGACCTCATTTGGTTCCCTACGGGCGGCGGTAAGACAGAAGCTTATCTGGGCCTCGCAGCCTTTACGATTTGTTTTGAGCGACTGGAGGGACGAGGCAAAGGTGTCGTCGCACTTATGCGCTACACCTTGAGGTTATTGACGGCGCAACAATTTCAGCGTGCTACAGCCTTGATCCTTTGCCTTGATGTCCTACGCCGAGAACGAGCGCTGGATGCCGAACTTGGCTCTGAGGAAATCTCCATCGGGCTTTGGGTCGGACAAAGCCTGTCTCCGAATCGAAGGGCTGACGCCCGAGCCAAGCTGAAAGCGTTGCAAAGAGATCGCAACGCCGAGAACCCATTCCAAGTACTTAAGTGTCCGTGGTGCGGAACGCCCTATGTGGGTCAACAAGGACTTGGCTACTATGACTTTCGGATGCCTGGAGGCGAAAAATCAGTCGGCTTCAAATGTCCCGATCATCGTTGCCGCTTTTCGGCGGAGGAACACAGGCTTCCTGTCTACGTCATAGACGACGATATCTATGAGAAAATGCCGACCCTTGTTATCGGCACCGTCGACAAATTTGCACAGATCGCTTGGGAACCACGAACGGGTCGCCTCTTCGGCGCCTTCGATGGAGCGCGACCACCCGTACTGGTTATCCAGGATGAACTACATCTTATTTCTGGCCCACTAGGAACCATTGTCGGTCTGTATGAGACGGCTATCGACCGACTGTGTTCGCGGGACGGCTACACACACAAAGTCGTTGCTTCGACTGCAACCATTAGGCGCGCAAGAGAGCAGTGCGAAAGTCTCTACGATCGAGAGACATTCGAATTCCCCCCTCAAGGAATTCGCGCCGGAGACTCCTACTTCGCTCTTGAAGACACGACGGCTCCAGGCCGCCTCTACGTCGGCTTTATGGGGACCGGCGTAAAGTCACACCAAACTGCGCTCGTCCGGGCGTGCTCCCCCCTTCTGCAGAGTGCCTGCGAGCAACCAGAAACGGGCAGCACTGAGCTTTCCGACCCTTACGGCACCCTTGTTTGGTATTTCAGCTCACTTCGTGAACTGGGGCACGCCGCAACGTTATGCACGGGTGACATCCCCGAGCACCTGAAAGGGCTGTGCCATCGCCGAAGGATTTCCGCGGACAAGCGAAGGAAGCGGCTCGAGGTGGTTGAAATGACCAGCCGGCGAACGGCAGACGAAATTCCGGCAATCCTCGATCAACTAAGCCAGCCATGGAATGCTGACCTGAAGGGGCAGCGGCCGGTCGATGTCTTGCTGGCCACGAACATGATCGCCGTGGGTGTAGACGTACCTCGCCTTGGGCTTATCTGCATGTCCGGGCAGCCCAAGAGCAGTTCTGAGTACATTCAGGCCACTAGTCGCGTCGGCCGCAGATATCCGGGCCTTGTCCTCACTGTCTATACCCAAACCAAGAGCCGCGATCGAAGTCACTACGAAAGGTTCGTGGCCTATCACCAGAGCATCTACAAGTACGTCGAACCAACCAGCGTGACGCCGTTCTCGCCCCAAGCAAGGGATAGGGGCATGAGGGGCGTCCTTATCGCGCTTTCCCGACTAATGGCCGATGTAGAAAAACCGGACCTGATAGACAGACAGGCGGAAAAGGTTGCGCGCGAGATCGACTACATCATTAAGAGAGTCGAAGACATCGACGAAGGGGAGGCAAGCGACGCTGAGGCCGAACTGCTTGGGTGGCTAAACGAGTGGAAGCAGTTCCAGCCGAACGAATTCGGCGCCATGGCCGGAACAGTATCGACAACTACACTCGCCTTCCCATTTGGGGAAGACCGCGATCCAGTTTTCCAACGCGCTTCATGGCCTCTAATGACATCGATGAGAAACGTCGATGGTACCTGCGAGGGACGAGTGCTCAACACGTACCCAGAACCCAGCCAAGAAGGAGAAGCGTAGATGGCTGGTAGAGATCAATTTCGACAGTCTCAGGGTGTGGTCCCTTTTGGCGTTGGGGCCATCGTCGACTTTTCCGATGAGTCGCTCATGACGGCTGGCTTGGACGCATGGCCCTATGAGATACACGATGGAGAATCTCGCGCGGCAATCGCTACATCCACCCAAATTGTTGATGGGCGTCTCGCTAGAAGGCTGTCTGGGGAGCTCGGCCGTCGTATCGAATTCTTTTTGTCGCCTGCTGAAGCGCCTGAATTTGGGATCGGCAAACCACGGAAGCCAGGAACGGACTTCATGCCATTTGTCCGCTTCCCCAATTGGCATTTCTGCCCGCGCTGTCGGGTAATGGCCCGCATTCCTTGGAACGCCCCGACTAGGGACAAGACTCTTCGATGTTCGAATCCGCATCGACGGATTGAAGGTGACGGCAAGACCTGCGCCGAACTGTATCCAAGCCGAAGACCGCATCTTGCCCCAGTGCGGTTCGTAGCCGCATGCGAGAATGGGCACATCATGGATTTTCCCTGGCACGCCTGGGCACACCTCAATGGCGACCAGACGTGTGGAGCAGCGCCGAACGAACTCTACATCTATTCCACGCCAGCCGCTGGTTTAGCGGGGGTTGTTATCCAGTGTCGCAAATGCAAATCGCGAAACTCCATGGCGCGAGCATTTAGCCGCGATGTCTTAAGGGAGTGCTTCGGCTCAGAGTGTCCCGGAGAACGCCCTTGGCTCGGACCAAATGCTGGCGTCAACGGATGCCAACATGTGCCACAAACCATTCAGCGCGGCGCCTCAAACGCGTACTTTGCCGACGTTTCCAGCTCGATACTAATCCCTCCATACTCCAGCTATGTACAGCAGGTACTCGATCGCCCTGACGTATGGTCAGAGATAGAGGCCCTCCCAATCGTAAATGGGCGTGTCCATGTGAACAGCCTTCAGGCAAAAGCACGTAATTTTGGGATTGACCCGGACGTTTTCGTTCGGGCCGTTGAAGAGCGTATTCAAGGAAAGTCAGCGGAGAACGAAGAAACTGGTCTAGTAGATGAGAACCGCTATCGACATGACGAGTACGCGGCTTACCTGGGGTCCCGGCCGCCGAGACAAGAGCGCCGGGATTTTGACAAGGAAATCTTTGAGGTCGATCTCTACGCGGACTGGTTCAAGAACTACTTCGACCGTGTCGTTCAGGTAACTAAACTTCGTGAGACCCGAGTGCTTACAGGCTTTACGCGGTTAGTGCCGCCTGAAGCCAACGACTGCAGCCCAGCCGCTCTTTCGCGTGAGCCCAAAAACTGGCTACCGGCATTCGAAGTACGCGGGGAGGGCATCTTCTTGGTTTTTAGTGATGCTTCTGTTGAGGCTTGGAAAAAAAACGACGCGATCCAGACGCGGGTTCGCGAGCTAAACAAGAGGCTTGCGCGGGTGAGGCAAAATCGAAACCTCGAGCCGCGGATCATAGACCCTAAACTGCTCCTGATTCACACCTTCTCACACTTGTTGATCAGGCAACTCGCCTTCGAATCGGGCTACGACGCAAGTAGTCTCCGCGAGCGACTGTACGTATCTTCCGACGAAGCGACTCCGATGCACGGGGTCCTGATTTACACCGCCAGCGGCGATTCGGAGGGCTCGTTGGGTGGCCTCGTACGAGAAGCTGAGCCTGGACGACTTGAGCAAACGGTACGCGCGGCCTTGATCAACGCAAGCATCTGTTCGTCTGATCCACTATGCATCGATAGTAACGGCCAAGGCGTGTCGAGCCTCAATCTTGCGGCATGTCACGCATGCGGATTGCTACCCGAGACCAGCTGTGAAGAAGGGAACCTGCTCCTGGACCGAGGCGCAGTCGTTGGAACTCCAAGTTATCCCGAGATGGGATACTTCCATGAGCTTTCCGCAGGGAAACAATAGGGGATGCCATGCTTGTCCAAAACTATGGACTGTTTTGGCGACGAGATCGGATTTTTTGGGGTAGAGGCAAGCGGCGCGGCCACCTAAAGGGCCTTTACACCTCAGAACAAACCGGAGATGTCGTTGACTTTCGCGATCAGCAGGGAATCTACGTTCTCTATGACTCGTCTTTTGAGCTCGTATATGTCGGTCAAGCTGGCTCAGGCGAACGGCAACGCCTTTTCTTGCGCTTGAAGCAACATAGATCTGATCAACTTGCCGACCGTTGGGAACGCTTCTCGTGGTTCGGGATCCGCAAGGTGAATCAAGACTGCACCTTGAAAGTTGAGAAGAAGACGGTGAAGCCAGCGATCAACGAGGTTTTGAATCATATTGAAGCAATACTCATCGCTTCAGCCGAGCCCCCTCACAACCGGCAAGGCGGTCGTTTTGGAGAGAACGTGGAACAATATCTGCAGTACCACGATGTCGAAAACATTGGGCCCGGCGTTGACGACATGGTGCGACAGCTGTGGAAAGCGAATAGAGCAACCTCCAGCAAGCCCTCGTGAACCAACCTGAAGCCCGCCAGCTACCGATCGCGATCCATCCGTCAAACGTCGCGAAACTAGGCCTGCGCTGCTTACCCCACGCTTACCTGGAGAAGAGCCTCGAATCGAGTTTCCTCTAACCCATTGAAATAATGGTGCCCAGGGCCGGGATCGAACCAGCGACACGCGGATTTTCAGTCCGCTGCTCTACCAACTGAGCTACCTGGGCCCATGGGGCCGGCCACCTAAGACGATGGGGGCCGGTCCGTCGCGCGTCGTCGCGGTGCGCGGCGGGGCTGCCGCCTTATAAAAGATGCCTATGGGGGTGTCCAGCGGGCCGCGCCCCACGGCGCTGCGATCCCAGGGCGCTATCGCCGGGCCCGTCAGTCGGGCGCGTTGTCGTTGGAAACGACCGCCTCGAGGTCGGCCTCGCTCAGCGGCTCTTCCGCCGGGATCGCGTAGCGCCCGCCGAGCCAGCGCCCCAGGTCCACATCGGCGCAGCGTTTCGAGCAAAACGGGCGGTAGGCTTGCGCTACCGGTTTGCGACAAATCGGACAGGCGCTGTGGGAGGTCGTTCGTGCCATCGTGCGCTCATGGTCGTGACGCTGGGACGCACACCTTATCCGTGGTGCGCGCGACGGCGCAAACCCGGCTCGGGCCGCGCGCTAGGTCAGTTCCGAGCCCGGTGCCCCGGTCGACCAGATGATCCCGATAAAAAGAGTCTTGGCGCGCGGCAACACCAGCAGCGACAGCGCGAGCGCGGCGAGCGGCCACACCGTCATCGCCAGCCAGGCCGGCCACTGCGTGTTCTGTTCGACCAGCAGCGCCGCCGGCACCACCAGGTGCCCGACCAGCAGGATCGTCAGCCACGGCCCGGCGTCGTCCGCACGGATATGGCCGAAGCGTTCGGCGCACACCGCGCAGCGCTCCACCGGTTTCAAATAGGCGCGCATCAAACGCCCCTCGCCACAATTGGGGCAGCGCCCGCGCAGCGCCCGGCGTACCGCCGCACCAAAGCGGGGGCGCAGGGCCGCGTCGTCATGATCGTTGGTCATGGCCGCCAACCTGCGCCCAGGTGCACCGGGCGATCAAGCCCGAAACGCGCGGTTGCGCCAGTATGCCGCAACCGCGCCGTAACGATTCAGGCGCAAGCGCGCCGCGGTAACACCGTCCCGCCCTACTCGCGCCGCTGTTTCTTGCCCCGGACCGCCGCGCGCACCTGCTTGCCGAAGGTCCGGTCATGGGCCCGGCGCTGGGCCATGGTCGCGCTGTTATGGGCGTCCTCGTCGGCAAGCTTGCGCCAGCGCGCGACCTGCGCCGCCGCCAGGGTTCCATCTGCCAGCGCCGCCGCCACCGCGCAACCGGGCTCGCCGTCATGGGCGCAGTCGCCGAACTTGCAACGCGCCGCGACATCGGCGATTTCGGCAAACAACTCGTCGATCCCTGCCCGCGCGTCGCCCAATTGCAGTTCGCGCATTCCCGGCGTGTCGAGCAGCCAGCCGCCGCCCGGCAGGCGGTACAGCATCCGCGCGGTCGTAGTGTGGCGGCCTTTCGCGTCGCCTTCGCGGATTCCCTTGGTGGCAATCTCGGCGCCGCTCAACGTCGCGACCAACGTCGATTTGCCGACGCCCGACGAGCCGACCAGCGCCACCGTCTGGCCATGCGCGCACCAGGCAGCGAGCGCGCCCACGGCGCCGGGGTCCCGCGCATCCACCGTCTCCACCATCAGCCCCGCCTGCAACCGCGCCGCGGTCCGCACATAGTCCTCCGGCGTCTCGGTCAGATCGGCCTTGGTCAGAACGATCACCGGCGTCACCCCGGCATCGGCGGCAAGTGCCAGATAGCGTTCCAGCCGGGCCGGGTTGAAGTCCTGGTTGCACGACGTGACGATGAACAGCACATCGATATTCGCCGCGATCAGTTGCACCTTGTGCTCGGTCCCCGCGGCAAGGCGTTTGAACAGGCTCTTGCGCGCGAGCAACCGCACCGCCTCGCCGCTTGCCCGGTCGAGCAACAACCAGTCGCCCACCGTCGCCTGCGCCGTGGCGTCGGCCGCATCGGCGCTGAACGGCAGGATGGAGCGCTCGTCGAACCCCACACCGGCGACGACCAGCGCCCCGCGGTGCACCGCCATCACGCGCGCCGGTACCGCTGCGGTATCCGTGCCGGGTTCAAGTTGCGATTGGAAAAAAGTGTTCCAGCCGAGATCGGCGAGGTCGGCCATCGGTTCTGTCATCGGTCCAGCTCGCGCCTCCGCGCACCGCGCTGTACAGCGGGCGCCGTTCGCGCGGCCGCTCGCTCGAGGATACACCAATCCATCGTGCGGCGGCTGGGCAGCTAAACCCGCACGACCTCGTAGTCGCCCCGGGCCAAATCGTCGGCACCGACCAGTTCCACGGTGCAGCCGGTGCGTTGCTCTAGCGCCAGCAGCAGCGGTTCGGCCTCTTCGAGATAGTCGATGACCTCTTCGGCCGCATGCAGTTCGAGGCGCTTGCCGACGTCGCCGCGCACCGCCCGGCCCTCGCGCTCGGCCCGCCACAGCAGCGCGTGCGCCACCGTCTCGACCGTCGGCACCCGCGCTAGGCCGTCGCACACCAGGCACGTCTCGGTGAACCGCTTGTGCACCGAATCGCGGGTCCGCTTGCGGGTCATTTCCAAGAGGCCGAACTCGGAGATCGCGCCCAACCGGACCGGCGCCTTATCGCCCACCAGGTTTTCCTCCAGCGCCGCGATCACCTTGGCTTGGTCGTCCGCCTCGTCCATATGAATAAAGTCGATCACGATCAGCCCGCCGATGTCGCGCACCCGCAACTGGCGGGCAATCGCGGCCGCCGCTTCGAGGTTTGTCGCGAGCGCGGTTTCGCGGTGCGTTCCGGCCTGGGTGAAGCGCCCGGAATTGACGTCGACCGAGGTCAGCGCCTCGGTCCCCTCGATCACGACATGGCCGCCCGAGGGCAGCGCGACCTTGGGCTCAAGCAGCGCGTCGAGTTGCTCGGCGATACCGTGCGCCTCGAAGATGTCCGCCGCGTCCTTATAGCGCTCGACCGCGCCGGCAAAGTCCGGCAAATGGTCGGTGACGAAGGCGCGCGCCGCTTGGCAGGCGGCCTCATCGTCGATCAGCACCGCGCGGGTCGCGGCGTTGACATGATCGCGCAGGAAACGTTCGACCGGCCCGAGATCGGTATAGAGCGTGGCCGGCGCGTCGGCGTGCTTGGCTTCCTCGGCAACCTCAGTCCACAGATCCCAAAGACCGGCAATGTCCGCGCCGAGATCCTCGGCGTCGGCGCCGCGCGCCGCGGTGCGCACGATAAAGCTAGCCTTGAGGTTACGCGCAGCGGCGATCCCGGCGACCGCGTCGCTCAGGCGGGCGCGCTCGGTCTCGTCTTCGATCCGGCGTGAAATGAAAACGCCCTCCGCGCCTGGCACCAGCACGAGATAGCGGCCCGGCAGCGACACTCGGGTCGACAGCCGTGCCCCTTTGTCAGCCAACGGCTCCTTGGTCGCCTGGACCAGGATCGCTTGCCCCTCGTGCAGCAGTTCGGCGATCGGCGGGGCGCGGCGCTGGCCGTCTTCCTCGCGCCAATCGTGCGGGCGCGCGTCCCAGGCCGACAGGAACCCGGCGCGTTCGGTGCCGATGTCGACGAAGGCCGCTTCCATCCCCGGCACCACCGACGTCACCCGCCCCAAATAGATCGCACCGACGCCGGTATCGTCGCCGCCCTGGCGGCGGTCGACGACCAGATGCGACAGGCCGCGGTCGTCGGCGGTAGCGATACGCACCTCGCCGATGCCGACATTCACAAGAATCGTTTCAGCCATGATTGTTCGGCCGGTACCCCAGCCCCTCCAGCAAACTTGCGGTTTCATAAAGCGGTAGGCCGACCACTGCGGAATAGCTCCCGTGGAGGGCAACGACGAAACGCCCGGCCAGGCCCTGCACAGCATAGCCGCCGGCCTTGCCGCGCCACTCGTTTGAGGCGAGATAGCCGGCGATATCCTGGGCGCTCAAACGTTTAAAACGGATGCGGGTTTCCACCAGCCGGGCCGCGCGGCGGCCATCGGGCGCGATCGCGACAACGGCGGTGAAGACCCGGTGCGCGGCACCCGACAGCAACGTCAGGCAAGCGCGGGCCTCGGCCTCGGTTTCGGTTTTCGGCAAAATGCGCCGCCCGCGCGCCACCACCGTATCGGCAGCAAGCACGAAGTCCCCGCGCGCGCCCGGGGCCACCGCCAGCGCCTTGGCGTTGGCCAAGCGCTGCGCGAGGTCGCGCGGCAGTTCGTTCTTGAGCGGGGTTTCGTCGACCTCGGCGGCCCGGACCACGTCCGGGACCAAGCCGATTTGCGCCAATAGATCGCGCCGGCGCGGCGAGGCAGAGGCAAGAACCAGCGCGGGCGCCGGGTCTTGCTGGGGTGCCGCGGCCGCGGTCACGGACGGGCGATCCTACTTGTAACGGAACGTGATGCGGCCCTTGGTCAAATCGTAGGGGGTCATCTCGACCAGGACCTTGTCGCCGGCAAGCACGCGAATTCGATTCTTCCGCATTTTCCCCGAGGTGTGCGCGAGAACTTCGTGCTCGTTCTCCAGCTTCACACGGAACATGGCGTTGGGGAGGATTTCCTCCACGGTGCCGTTCAACTCGAGCATTTCTTCCTTAGCCATTAAGTCTCCATTCCAGGGCTTGGGTGCCCCATAAAGTCGTGCCGGACCCTGGAAATCAAGCGAATTTCCGCGCAAATCCCGGAATCCCGGACACGGCAGGCAATGCGCCGCGAATCGCGCGCGTTTCGCATCCCACGGCGCGGCACTGCGCGACACGCGGCGGCGCTCATCCGCGCAATGCGGCGCCCAAGCGTTCGGCGAGGAAGTCGTAAACCCGGCGCACCCGCGGATTGGTACGCAGACCCGCATGCGCGGTCAGCCAGACCGGCAGCGGCGGGATCGCGAAGTCCGGCAACACGCGCATGACCTTGGGCTCGGCGTCACCGACCCGCGCCTGGCTGAACCCGATCCCGGCCCCCGCCACCACGAGCCGCCAATAGGCGACTTGGTCGTCACACCGCACGGCAAAGAAATGTCGATCGACGGGCGCACCGGCGGCGCGGAACCCGCGCAGGATTTGATCGGACCGGTCGTAGCCGACGATATCGTGGGTCAGCAACTCGTCCATCGTGCGCGGTTCGCCCCGGCGCGCGACATAGGCCGTGGCGGCGTAAAGCCCGAGCGCCATATCGCCAACCTTACGGGTGATGACGTCGGCCTGTTCGGGCCGGTACATCCGCACCGCGATATCGGCCTCGCGTTGCAGCAAGTTCTCGGTCGCGTCCGAGGCGACCAGTTCAATCTCGATTTCGGGATGGACAACACGCAGCGCGGCAATCATCTCGGGCAAGGTGAAGTTGGCGACAAAGACGCTCGCGGTCACCCGCACGGTGCCGGCCAGTGCATCGGCCCGCCCCGCCGCCGACAGGGCAAAGCGGTCCGCCGCCGCCGCCATCGCCCGGCCATGCTCCAACAGTTCCGCGCCGGTCTCGGTCGGGTCCAACCCGCGCGCGCCGCGCTGGAACAGCCGCACCCCCAGATCGTCCTCCAGCGCCCGGATATAGCGACCCACCGTGGGCTGGCTCATCCCCAGGGTGCGCCCGGCCGCCGACAACGAGCCCTGGGCGGCAACCTCGACAAAAACCCGCATTTGCGCCCAATCCGGCATCCTGGTTCGCTCATTTTTGAATATCTATTCTTCAATAATAGGGAATATTCATTCATCAGTGAATGACCAGATTACCGGGGAGCCACCCATAGGAGGACACCATGGTTACCCAGACACCGCACCAAACAACCCGCACCGTTTTGATTCTTGGCGCCACCGGCCGGTTGGGCCGCGCGGCGGTGAGCGCGTTCCATGACGCGGGCTGGCAGGTCCGCGCCTTCGTCCGCCCGGGCCGGCCGCTCGACATCCCGCCAGCGGTGCGCCGGATCGAGGGCGACGCCTTCGATGCCGCCGCCGTCACCGCCGCGGCGCGCGGCAGCCAAATCATCGTCCATGCCCTCAACCCGCCCTACCCGGCGTGGCGCACAGACCTGCCCAAACAAACCGCAAGCGTGCTCGCCGCCGCCAAGGCGTCGGGGGCGACCGTGATGATCCCCGGCAACGTCTACAACTACGGTGCGGCGATGCCCGCGGTGCTGCGCGAAGACACCCCCCACCGCCCGACCACGCGCAAAGGTGCCCTGCGCGAAGACATGGAAAACGCCTTCCGCGCCGCCGCCGCCGAGGGCGTCGCGACCGTGATCCTGCGCGCGGGCGACTTCATCGAGGCGGCACAGACCGGCAACTGGTTCGACCGTTTCATCGCCGCCAATGTCGCGCGCGGCGTCACGGTCTACCCCGGTCCGCGCGACCGCGCCCATGCCTGGGCCTACCTGCCCGACCTGGCCCGCGCGATGGTGGCCTTGGCCGAGCGCTCGACCCCAGCGGGCGGGTTCGAAACCTTCAACTTCGAAGGCTACACGATGAGCGGCAACGAACTGGTCGCCGCCCTTGAGGCCGCGAGCGGTCGATCGCTTAAAGTGCGCGGCGTCCCCTGGGCCGTCATGCGCCTGATCGCCCCATTCGCCCCGATGATCCGCGAGGTCCTGGAAATGCGCTACCTGTGGCAGGTGCCCCACGCCCTCGACAGCACCAAACTCCGCGCGGCGATCCCGGATTTCAAGCCGACCCCGCTGGCCGCGTGTCTGCGGGACGTTCTGCCCGCGACGGGCGGGCAACCGGCGCCTGCGCAGGGCGCCGCCGCAACGGCCTAAGCCTTACAGCGCCCCTCCCCTGGGCCGCCATCGCGCCGCGGCGGCCCGGCGGTTGGGCCAACGATTTGATCCATCGCATCGATTCCCGGCGCGGGCCGCGTGCATGCTCGGTCTCGAACAGACCGGCATGGCACCGCCCGCGACCGCTCAAAGCCCGCTCGGCGCCGAACCGCCCTGGCAAGGAAAGGCCGCGATATGGAAATCGGACTGCAAGGTGTTCTGATCTTTTTTCACGTCCTGCTATTCGGCTACTGGCTCGGTGCCGACCTCGGCGTGTTCTTCTGCGACAGCCAGCTCACGCGCGCCGATCTGTCGCTCGACGAGCGGCTGCGCGTGCGCAAGATCCGCCGCAAGATCGACATCGCGCCGCGCACCTGCGTCGCCCTAATCTTACCGCTCGGCTTTACGATGGCGGTGCAGTGGGGCTCGCCGGTCGATGGCTGGTGGCTCGTCCTGATCTGGGCGGTGTGCATCGCATGGCTAGCGATGTTGGTGGCCGACCGGCTTACCGCCGACAAACCGATTGGGCCGCTGGTTCACAAGATCGACCGCTGGCTGTGGTACACGGCCGCCGCCACGACCCTGGCGCTCGGCGCCTATTCGCTCGCTACTGGCGCGCCTTTCGCCGAAGCCTGGATCTCGACCAAGGTGCTGCTCTACGGATTCATGATCCTCAGCGCAATCTGGATTACCCGGGCCGCCGACCGCTGGCCGCCGATCTTCGCGATGGTCCGCGCCGGCGGCGAAGAAGCCGTGCGCGGCGAGATCCTGATGAAGAAGAACCGCCTCAACTGCGGTAGCGCGGCGGGCACTCTGTGGGTGATCGTCCTGCTGATCGCTTTCGTCGGCGCGACCAAGCCGTTCTAGTCAGATCGACGTTGTAACTGTTCTTGCCTAAGCAAGCTTTCGCCGCCGAATAGTCGCCCCTAACTCCCCCCGCCGGCGGTGGGGGCGCCGAAGCGTTCCAGTATCTTGGCCTGCAGGAAGTCCCGCACGTCGCGGTAGGCGGCGATCATCTGGTCGCGTTTGCCCTGGACGAAGGTCGCATCGAAGGTGTGCCAGAACTCCAGCTCGCAGGCCATCGTCCGGGTCATCTCGACCGCCGAATGCTGGGCCTCGGGCGATAGCGAGACGACGATGTCGAAGGACGAATCCTCCAGCTCGTCGAACGCCTTGGGCTTGTGCTTGGCGATGTCGATGCCGATTTCGGCCATCACCGTCACCGCGAAGGGATCGACCTCGGCCGGGCGCACGCCCACCGAATCGACATACACGCGATTGCCGAAATAATGCTTCATCAAACCCTCGGCCATCGGCGAGCGCACCGCGTTCATGGTGCAGGCAAACAGGATCGAACCCGGCAAATCGCTCATCGGGTCTAGCGCAGGTGAAGGACGCAAAGCAGCGTGAACAGGCGCCGCGCCGTGTTGTCGTCGAGCGCGACCTTGCCGGTCAGGCGTTCGCGCAACAGGTCCGAACCCTCGTTGTGCAAGCCCCGCCGCGCCATGTCGATCGATTCGATGCGCGAGGGCATCGCGTGTTTGATCGCGTCGTAATAGCTTTCGCAAATCTGCCAATAGTCTTTGACGATCTTGCGGAACGGCGACAGCGACAAACCGATCGCCACCACCGGGCTAGCGTCCTCGGTGCGCACATCGAAGACCAAGCGGTTGTCCTCGATCGACAACTGCAGCGCGTAGGGCCCCTGCGGCGCGCGCCCCTCCAGTTCGAACGTGTTGTCCTCGATCAAGTCGAAGATCGCCACCTTGCGTTCGCGCTCGATCTCGGGGCCACGGCGCGCCACGGTGCGGTCGTCCAGCGTCACCGATACGATCCGGTCGGCGTCGCTCATGGCGCGGCGCTCACGCCAGCACGATCTTCTTCGCTTGGGCGGGCAGGAATTCGGTATGGCAATGGTTACAGTGCAACTGGACCGTACCGCGGCTGACGATGTCCTCGGTGGCGTGGAACCAGCCCTCGCAGGCCGCGCACTGCACCCACGACGTATTGCCGCGTTTCTCGCCGGCCGGCGAATGCGCCCGCAAGCGGGTGATGTTGTCCTCGTTCATCGCGCTCCCCTTGGCCCCAAGCCTAAAGCCCGGGCCAGCCTTTTGTGTCCAATCCGATCAGCCGCGCCAGCGCCGCATCCAAAGCAGCCGCACCGACGGAATTGCGCGGGGCCACCGGGCGCGGCGCGCCCGGCACCTCGGAGGGCGCCAGGGTTGCATCGATCCCCGCCTTTTGCACCGTCTTGGCGCCGCGCGCCAGCGACGGGTCCATCAACGAGCCCTGCAGCCCCGAAGCGGTAATCACGTCGCGCTCCCATTGCACCCGGGTGGCCAGCGCAAACATGATGTCGCTGTCCGAGAACAGATCGATATCGTCGTCCACCGCGATGATCGCTTTGGTGCGCCGGTAGGCCAGCGCTGCCATCAACGCATCGCGCACCTCGCCGATCCCAGGATTGGCGAACGATACATAGGCATGGAAGCGGCGGCCCGAAACCGGCACGTGGACCCGGCGCACCGACGGCGCGATCGGCTTCATCATGCCGTAGATCTTGCCCTCCATGACCATGTTGTCGGGCACCAGCATGTCGGCGTGACCCGAACCATAATCGTGATAGATCGCGTTCTCGCGCCGGGTGATGCAGGTCACCTCGCACACCGGCGCGGCGACCTGCGCGCCCATATAGCCGGTGTATTCGCCGAACGGCCCGTCGGCCTCCCACACATTGGCGGGCGCCCAGCCCTCGATCACGATCTCGGCGTCGGCCGGGACCATGATCTTGTCGCCGTGCGTGATGCTGGGCACCAGCCGCAGGGGCTCGCCCAACAAACCGCCGCAGGCCGACCAGTGGCTCTCGGGATAGGACAGCTTGGCCTGGGTGCCGAGCAGGACCTTGGGGTGATGGCCGATCCAGAACGCCACCGGGCAGGCCTCGCCCTTGCCCCAGAACTTTCGCAGGTTCCGCGTGTTGTGCGACGCGGGGTAGGGGTAATAAGACATCCGCCGCGGCGCCTTGACCCAACAGCGCTGGATCGCCGTGTTGTCGACCCCGGTATCGGGATCGTAGGTCGTCGCATGGGCCGACGTCAGATACGGACCGGGGTCGAGCGCGTGCTGGGTCAGCACCGGCAGGTCGAGCAGGTTGGCGTCCGTGCCCTCAAGCACGACCTGTTGCACCGGCGCGGCGTCGCGCCCGACGCTCACCGGCGCGATCGGGTTGGCGGTGCGCTGGGCATAGGTCGCGGCGAAGTCGCGGTGATCCTGGACGCCCAGCGCACGCGCCGTCAGCTCGCGGCTGGCCGTCAGGTTACATACGACCGGCATGGGATTGATCTTGCCGTCGGCACCGCGGGGTTCGCGGATTTCGATCACCGGATACTGCTGGCGGGCATCCAACGCCTGTTGCAGCGCGGTAATCTCCTGCACCAGCGACACCGGTCCCTCGGGCCGCCACACATGGGCCGATTCGTCGTTCAAAAAAGTGCGCAGATCGCTCATCGGCCCAACCGTCGGTAAAACAGGCCGCATTCTGTCATACGGGCCCGCCAGGGCAAGCCGCCGGTTACGTTGCTTGACCCCAGGTCAGTCGATAGATTGTTCCCCGAGAATTTTAGAAAAGCGTCCGGCGTCCGGCCCAAATCCGGCGCCCACCGGAGAAGGGGAGCACATGTCCGGCCATATCGATATCGTCTGCAATCTCTACACGCCGCTCGAAGTCCGCAACGATCAAACCGGGATCGACAACCACTTCAAGAAACAGGTCCGGATGAGCCCCAAGATGCGCAAGGGCATCGGCGTTCCGGAATACCTGCGGATGATGGATGAAGCCGGTATCGAACACGCCCTCCTCATCGCCACCCGCGCCGGCGACATGAACGTCAAAGGCTCGTTCCATATTTCCTACGAGCGGGTCCACAAGGTCTGCCAGCAATACCCCGATCGCTTCTCCGGGCTGGCCGGGGTCGACCCGACCCTGGGCATGAAACAGCTCGCCGAACTTGAATATGCCGTCAAGGAACTTGGCTTCGTCGGCGCCCACTACTACCCCCATTGGTTCGACCTGCCGCCCGATCACGGCTACGTCTTTCCGATCTACGCCAAGTGCATCGAACTCGACATCCCGATCATGATGCAGGTCGGCCACAACCTGGTGTACCAACGCGACCGGCGGCTGCCCTCGGTGGGCCGCCCGATCACGCTGGACCGGGTGTCCATTCTTTACCCGGAACTGCGCTTGCTCGGCATTCACCTCGGCGTGCCATGGACCGACGAGATGATCTCGATGGCCTGGAAGCACGAGAACATCTTCATCGGCGGCGACGCCTATGCGCCCAAGCACTGGCCCAAGCAAATGGTCCACTACGCCAACTCCTACGGTTCCCACAAATTCCTGTTCGGGACCGACTGGCCGGTGATCGACCCGATCCGTGCGGTGCGCGAGGTCGGCGATCTGAACTTCCGGCCCGACTCCTACCAAAAGATTATGCGCGACAATGCGATCCGCATTTTCAAACTCGACGAACGCTCCAAGATGAAATCGCTTCGCCGCCTCAGCGCGACGGTGCGCAAAGCAAAAGCGAAGCCGGCCAGCAAGGCGAAGCCTGCCACCACTAAGGCGAAGCCGGCCAAAAAGAGAGCGGCCGCCAAAAAGAGATAACCGAAACCTCACAGGGGAGGACACGATGACGATCGAACTGGCCAAAGAGAACTGCGCGCTCATCGTCGTAGACATGCAGAACGGCTTTCTCGACCCCAAGGGTTCGATGGCCCAACTCGGCTTTGCGTCGGACAAACTGGCCGCGGCCTCGCCCGGCGTGCAGCGGTTGGTCGCCGGCGCCCGCAAGGCCGACGTGCCAGTGTTCTGGACCCGCTACGTCTACGAACCCGACTTCCGCGACGGCGGCGTGCAGCTCGAAGAGATCATGCCAATGCTCAAGGACGTCAACCTGTGCGTCAACGGCACCTGGGACGCCGAGATCCACCCCGACATGAAACCCGAACCGGGCGACGTCATCATCGACAAGAACCGGCCCAGTTCGTTCTACGCCACCCGGCTCGAGTCCTATTTGCGGGCGCAGGGGATCGAGAACATCGTCGTGTGCGGCGTGACCACCAACATCTGCGTCGAAACCACTGTGCGCGACGCCGCCCAACGCGACTTCCGTACCTTCGTGGTGCGCGACGCGGTGGGCGAGGTCGACGACTTCCGCGGCCAGACCGCGCTAAAGGCGATGGAATATCTGTTCGCGCGGGTGATGAACGTCAACGACGTGCTCGACGAATGGGGTGTCGAGCTGAGCAACGCGGCCTAGGGGAGAAATACAATGACAATGGAATTGGGCCGCGACAAAACCGCCCTGATCGTCGTCGACATGCAAAACAGCTACTGCCGCGCCGGCGGCCGGATGGAAAAGCTGGGCTTCCCCTATGAACGCCTTGCCGCCGCCGAACCCGGCTGCAAGGACATGGTCGCCGCGGCGCGCCAAGCCGGCGTGCCGGTGATCTACACCCAGTACGTCTATCAGCCCGACTTCAAGGACGGCGGTTTCGTGGTCAACGAAATCATGCCCAGTCTCAAGGATGTGGGCCTGTGCGCGCTCGGTACTTGGGATGCCGAGATCCTCGAAACGCTGAAGCCCCAACCGGGCGAGATGGTGATTCAGAAAAACCGCCCCAGCGCCTTTTATTCGACCCAACTCGAATCGGTGCTGGCGGCGATGAAGATCAAAAGCCTCGTGTTTTGCGGCGTCACCACCAACATGTGCGTCGAAACCACGGTGCGCGACGCCTCGCAGCGCGACTTCCGCTGCTTCGTGGTCAGCGATGCCGTCGGCGAGGTCGAGGACGACCGCGCCGAGGTGGCGCTCATGACGATGGGCTTTTTCTTCGCCCGCGTCCTGACCAAGCAAGAGGTTTTCGATTCCTGGAAGGTCGAACTCAGCAATGTCGCCTGAACCCTGGATCGCCGGCCTACCGGCGACCTACCGCCCGACCTTGATCTCGACCGGCGTGCGCTCCTCGGCGCGCCGCACGCCGGACAAGATCGCCCTGGCGCAAGGCGAGCGGCAGTTCAGTTACACCACCCTGATCGAACGCTTCAACCGCGTCGCGACCGCGACGATCCACGACCTTGGCCTTAAAAAGGGCGACCACGCCGCGCTGTTCGCGCCCAACTGCCTCGAATTCATCGAGATCGTCGCCGGCCTCTCGGACGCCGGCGTCGCGCCCGCGATGGTACCGCCGTCGGTCACCCCGCCCGAGGTTGCCCACATTTGCAACGATTCCGGCGCCAAGGTTCTATTCGTCCACGAAAGCGTCGAAGCCGTCGCCCGCGCCGCAAAACTCGACACGGTCGAACGCATCATCGTGATCGGCAAGGACTACGACGACTGGATCGCCGCGGCCAAACCGCAAACCCCGGCGCTACCGATCGACGAGTGGGACGTCTTTTGCATCCCCTATACTTCGGGCACCACAGGCAAGCCCAAGGGCTGCTTGCTGTCGCACCGCTCACGTACGCTCGCCTTCTACACGATGGGGGTCGAATTCGGCTGCTACGGGCCGGACGACCGCGCGCTCGCGCTGGCGCCTCTGTTCCACGGCGCCGGCTTCGCTTTTGCGATGGCGCCAATCTTCTTCGGCGGCTTCTGCGAGATCCTGCCCAAGTACGATCCCGAGATCGTGCTGCGCAAGATATCCGACATGCATCTGTCCAACACGTTCTTCGTGCCGACCCACTTCCACCGCATGTTCGCGCTCGACAAGAAGACCCTCGACAAGCATCGCCCGACCACACTCAAGGCGATCATCTCCAACGCCGCGCCGCTGTTGCAGGCGACCAAGGAAAAGATCGTCGACTATTTCGGCGAAGGCTTGCTGCACGAAACCTACGGCTCGACCGAAGGCGGCTTCGTCACCAGCCTGCGGCCGCCCGATCAACTGCGCAAACAACAATGCGTCGGCTTGCCCTACGCCACCGTCGAAGTGTCGCTGCGCGATAACGACGGCAACGAGGTCAAACAGGGCGAGGTCGGCGAACTGTTCTGCCGTTCGCCGCTGTTGTTCAACGGCTATTGGCAAAACCCCGAGGCCACAGACGAGGCGGTGACCGCCGACGGCTGGTGCACCGTGGGCGACCTCGGGCGTCACGACGAAGAAGGCTATCTCTATTTGGTCGATCGCAAGAAGGACATGATCATTTCGGGCGGCGTCAACGTCTTCCCGCGTGAGATCGAAGAAGTCCTGGTCGCCCACCCGGCCGTGGCCGAGGCCAGCGTCATTGGCGTCCCCGACGAGGAATGGGGCGAAGCGGTCAAAGCCGTCATCGTCAAGCGCGGCGACGTCACCGACGCCGAACTCACCGCCCACTGCCGCGCCAGCCTCGCCAAATACAAAATCCCCAAGACCTTCGCTTACCTCGACGCCCTGCCACGCAACGCCGGCGGCAAGATCCTCAAAACCGACCTCCGCGACCGCGCCCGCGACGGCAGCCTTTAGGCGCGCCACCGCGCCGCGGGGGCGGAGAACCGTATGGCACGACCCCTCATTCGCCGCCGCTTTGTCCACGTCGGCGATCGCGTGGTTCACTACCGGCGGAGTGGCAAGGGGCCGCCGGTCGTCCTGATCCACCAATCCCCCCAATCGTCCGCGGGCCTTATCCCGCTCATCAGCGCCCTATCGACGACGTGCACGGTGTTTGCCTTCGACACACCCGGGTGCGGCGATTCCGACGCCCTTCCCCGACGCAAACCGGGAATCCGCCACTACGCCGATGCCCTGGCCGCGACGATGGACGCCCTGGACATACCCAAGGCCGCCGTCTTCGGGACCAAGACGGGATCGTGCATCGCGCTCGAACTAGCCAACCGATATCCGCAGCGGGTTTCGGGCGTGGTCCTCGACAGTTTGCCGATCTTCACCCGGGCCGAGGTTGCCGACATGACGCGCATCGTGCGCACGGACGAGGGCGACGAGGCCTACTACCTGATGCCTTTCGCGGCCAAGTGGGATGGCAGCCATTTGATTTCGACATGGTCCCACGTCCGCGATCACGTCTTCTGGTTTCCCTGGTACAACCGCAAGGCCGCCGCGCGACGCGACATCAACATGCCGCCGCCGACCGCGATGCATGCCGGGATCATCGACAACTTTCGCGCCGGCGACGACTTGCGCGTCGTGGTCGAGGCTGCATTCCGCTACCGCGCCCGCGCGGCGGTCGAGACTCTCACCGTACCGGCCACCTTCAGCGCGCGCGAAGACAGCATGCTGTTTCACTGCCTCGACATGCTGCCCCCTTTGCGCCGTCGCCAGCGAATTGTGCGTTTGGATCGCGACATGAAGCGGTACTGGAAGGCGTTGTCGTCGGCGCTGCACGGGTATGCCAAAGGCCGACCGCCCGCGGACTGCTTGCCGACACCAATCCCTGGCCGAACAACCCGATTCTTTGCCGACCGGTCCGGCGGTCGCCAAATTCTGGTGCGGCGACGAGGGGCTGAGGGCGACACCCCGCTCGTCATGCTGCACGACGGACCAGGGTCGTCGCGAAACTTGGCGCCGCTTGTCGCGGCCTTTGCGCCCGGTCGTATCGTCCTGGCGCCCGACCTTCCCGGCAACGGCGACTCCACACCGCTCCCCATGGCGGCGCCCGAGATAAACGACTACGCCGCCGAAATGGCCCGGTTCCTCCGCGCCCGCGGGCCGGCCCGGATCGACCTCTATGGGCGGGGCAGCGGCGCCGCAGTGGCATTGAGTATGACCGCGCACTATCCCAAGCTGGTTCGACGGCTTGTTCTCCATGACGTCATGCTCCTGCCTGCGGCGGAACGGCGGGCGATCGCGACCGACATGACCCCGTCCATCGCTCCGACATGGGACGGGGCGCATCTCTACCGGACGTGGTTGATGCTCCGCGATGCGTCGATCTATTGGCCGTGGTATCGGCGCGACCGGCAGGCCATCCGGCGAATCGATTTCGACCTATCGGCGGCGGAACTGCAGGATCGCGTTCTCGACGTATTGAAGGCGTGGCCGACCTACGGCCTTACTACGCAAGCGATGCTCCGCTATCAGCCGCAAACGGACTTGGCGAAGATTCGCACGCCGGTTCTCGTCGTCTCGCAAACGGGCGACGTCTTCGCCGCGACAGCCGCGCAGGTTGCACGACTATGCCACGGAGAGAGCGCCAACTGTGCACCGGACCTGTCGGCCCTCGCCGCACAGCTTACCCAGTTCCTGACGCGGCCCGCCTTGCCGCCGTCGCGCCGCGCGTGACATGATCGGACCAACGAGACGGGCGGCGCTACGGCCCCCGCGCAGAGGGAGCCAGACATGAGCGACACCGCCACCGCCACACCGACCGCCAGCGCCCTCGAAGCCCGGCTGCGCCAGGTTCTGGGCAACAACCATGTCCTTACCGACCCCAAGGACCGCCAGTTCTTTTCCAGCGACGTCTTCCGCGAGGCCGACCCGGCGGCTTTCGTCATCCAGCCCGCTACGCCGGAGGAGTTATCCGCAGCGGCCGCAGCGGCGAGCGCCGAGGGCTATGCCGTCATCGCGCGCGGCGGCGGGCTCTCCTATACCGACGCCTATTTGCCGGCCAGCACAAAGTCCGTCGTGGTCGACTTGCAGCGTCTCAACCGGATCGTCGAAATCAATGCCGAGGACATGTACGCCGTCGTCGAGGCTGGCTGCACCTGGCTCCAGGTATTCGACGCGCTCAAGGCGAAGGGACTGCGCGCGCCCTATTTCGGCGCGCTGTCGGGCATGTATTCGACGGTCGGCGGCGCGATGTCGCAAAACAGCATCTTTTTCGGCTCCGGGCTGCACGGCACCGCCGCCGACAGTTGCCTCGGCCTCGAAGTGGTCCTCTCGGACGGTCGTATCCTCAAGACCGGCTCGTGGGCCACGCCGTTTAACCCCTCGCCTTTCTTCCGCAGCTACGGCCCCGACCTCACCGGCCTCTTCCTCGCCGACGCAGGCGCGCTCGGCTTCAAGACCAAGGTCGTGTTGCGCTTGATTCCCTTCCCGACCGAAACCCGCTTTCTATCCTTCGCCTTCGACGAGGCCGCCGACGTCACCGCGGCGATGGGCGAAGTCTCGCGCCGCAGCCTCGCCGCCGAATGTTTTGCCTTCGACCCCTATCTGCAAGGCCAGCGCCTCAAGCGCGAAGGCCTGCTCACCGACGTCAAACGCCTCGCCAACGTCGCCCGTTCGGGCAAGTCGCTGCTCGACGGCGTCAAGGGCGCGGCCAAGGTCGCCGCCGGCGGCAGGCGCATGTTCGAGGGCGTCGAATACTCGCTGCACCTGGTGATCGACGGCTATGACAAAAAGACCGTCGAGACCATGGTCGCCGAGGCCAAGAAGGTCTGCGGCGACCGCAAGGGAAAGGAGATCCAGGCGAGCTTGCCGCAAATCATGCGCGCCACGCCCTTCGTCCCGCCCAACAGCATGCTCGGACCCGAGGGCCAGCGTTGGGTGCCGATCCATGCCCTGGTGCCCCATTCGCGCGCGGCCACGCTGGTCAAATCCGTGCACGACTATTTCGAGGCCCGCCAGGAACTGGTCGATCGCCACGGCATCGAATGGGGCTACCTGATGTGCGCGGTCGCCCAGCAGACCTTCCTCATGGAACCGGTGTTCTTCTGGGAGGACGCCCGGCACGCCTATCACGACCGCTATCTCGGCAAGGACTACATCGGCAAGCTCAAGACCTTCCCCGCCGACGAAGCGGCCCGCGCCGCCGTGACCGAGTTGCGTAGCGGCCTCGCCGACCTGTTCAAGGAATTCGGCGCGGTGCATTTCCAGATCGGCAAGGCCTATCGCTACCGCGAAGGCCGCAACCCCGACACCTATGCTTTGCTCGAAGCGATCAAAAACTACGTCGATCCGGCGCGCATGATGAACCCAGGCGCGCTCGGGCTCGACTAGGGACACCGCCACCGACACGGGCCCCGCGCGCCGCCCTAGGACCAGCCTTGATGACGCCTCCCGCACCGCCGTCCCATTTGCGCCGCGCGGTCCCGATCATCGCCGGGCTGTGCGCGGTCTATATCCTGGCGCACTTCTACCGCGTATCGACCGGCGTCATCGCGCCCGACATCATGGCCGAAACCGGCATCGGTGCCGAGGCGATGGGCGCGCTGTCGGGTGCCTTCTTCTTCGCCTTCGCGCTGTTTCAGATTCCGGTCGGCATCCTGCTCGACCGCTACGGCCCGCGCCTGGTGGTGCCCTTGCTGCTGATCCTCGCGGTCGCCGGGGCGCTCGTCTTCGCACTGTCCGACACGGCCTTCGGCCTCACCCTGGGGCGCACGCTAATGGGCATGGGCACGGCCAGCATCCTGATGGGCTCGCTGGTCGTCGCCACCCGCTGGTTCCCGCCCGACCGCTTCGCCGCCGTCGCCTCGTTCTTCGTCGCGATGGGCACGCTGGGCGCGTTGCTGGCGACCACGCCGCTCGCGGCGGTGTCCGAAATCGCGGGCTGGCGCGGGGCGTTCATCATCATGGCCGCCGTCACCCTGGTCTTCGGAATCGTCGCCCTGATCGTGGTGCGCGACGCGCCGCCCGGCCACCCCTACTACCGTCGCAGCCCCGAAAGCCTGCGCCAAGTCGCGCGCGGCCTGGGAGAAGTGCTGCGCAATCCGCAACTCAAGTTCATCGTCTCGATCAATTCGGTCGGCTACGCCGCCGTGCTCGCGATCACCGCTCTATGGGGCGGCCCCTACCTCGCGCAGGTCTACGGGTTGGAGCCGGTGGCGCGCGGCAATGTGTTGTTGCTGATGACGCTCGGCCAGGTCCTCGGTCACTTGACCTACGGGCGGCTCGACCGAATCCTCGACACCCGCAAAGGCCTGATCGTGTTCGGCGCCGGCGCATCGATCACCATCCTGCTGATCCTAGCCCTATCACCGGCACTCCCGCTGTGGGGTGTCGCGGCGATCTTCGTCGCCTTCGGCTTCATCAGCGGCTACACCGTCATCATCACCACCCACGGCCGCGCAATCTTCCCCGAACGCCTGGTCGGGCGCGGCATGACCACCAACAACACCTCGGTGTTCCTCGGTGCAGCCGTGGTGCAGTGGGCAACCGGGATCATCATCGGCCTTTTCGTCACCGAAGCCGGCGAAACGCCCGAGGTTGCCTATCGGGTGATGTTCGGCTTCCTCGCCGCCCTGCAAATCGTCGCCCTCGCGGTCTACAGCCGCGCCCAAGACGTCAAACCCAGCGAAGACGCAGCCCGCCAAGCCAAGGATTGAAGCCAGGCCGGGCCGCCGTTAACCCGTTTACCATTCCTTAAGGGCCCCAGGCCTACCCTCATCCTCGCTAGAACGGGTTTGCGGAATTCTTCCGTGTCCTGCTCACAACGAGGTTGGTTTCGATGGAAAGCATACCTGCCCTTGAGTTGGCCGCTGCGATGCTGAAGCAGGCATCGCAACCTGGCGGTTTCGAGGCCGCTTCCAAGGCGGGTACGCATCTTCGTGAAACGGCCGACCATTTGGCGTCGCAAAATCTTCACCGGACCGCCCGGACCGCAGAGCAAAATGCCGAGCGATCCTTCGGCGGTTCCAGCGAAGAACGACATGTGCCGCTGGGTTTAGGCCGTTACGTCGACCTGACCGTTTGAACCTCTCTTCTACTCATCCCCTCCTCGGGCGTCGCTCTTACTCAGAGCGGCGCCTTTTTTCTTCCCCATCGCCGTCTGCTAGAGGGTAGATTCCTTCTGGGTCAGCGGATGTGCGGTATCCGAAGGGGAATGACTGCCTTATGGACGAACAGGTCCGGCGGGCCACGGTCGAACTTGGCCGGGCGGAACTTTTAGAAAAACTGATCGACATCGGCACGGCGCTGTCTGCGGAGCGCAACCGCGACCGGCTGTTCGAACGCATCCTGATCGAAGCCATGCGGTTTTGCGGCGCCGACGGCGGTACGCTCTACCTGCGCAACAAGGCCGACGAACTCGACTTCGCGATCGTCCGCACCACCTCGCTCGGCACCGCCATCGGCGGGTCGACCGGGATCAAGGCGCCCTTTGCAGCGATCCCTCTGAAGGACGCCGCGGGCCGCGAGAACCACGCGACGGTCGTCAGCCACGTCGCGTTGACCGGACGGACGATGAACATTCCCGATATCGCCCGGGCGACAACCTTCGACTTTAGCGGCACCCGCGCCTTCGACGAGGCCAACGGCTACCGCTCGACCTCGTTCCTGACACTGCCCCTGAAGGACAGCCGGGCCGACGTGATCGGCGTCCTCCAACTGATCAACGCGCAGGACGCGCGCGGCGACGTCGTGGCTTTCCCGGCCTCCATCGAACCCTTGGCCGAGGCGCTTGCCTCCCAGGCCGCGGTCGCGCTCGAAAACCGTTTGCTGCTCGAAGCCCAGCGCCGTCTCCTGGATTCCTTCATTCGTCTGATCGCCGCCGCGATCGACGCGAAATCGCCGTTCACCGGCGAGCACTGCCAGCGGGTCCCGGCGATCATGAATATGTTCGCCGACGCCGCCTGCGCCGCCAACGACGGCCCCTTCGCCGACTTCGCCCTCGACGAAGACGAGCGCTACGAGTTGCACATCGCCGCGTGGCTCCACGATTGCGGCAAGGTCGCGGTGCCCGAATACGTCGTCGACAAGGCGACCAAGCTGCACACCCTTTACGACCGGATCGAGACGGTCCGCCTGCGCTTCGAAATCCTCAAACGCGACGCCGAAATCGCCTTCCTCAAACGCGTCACCCCGGGCGAAGACGAGGCCACCCAACGCGCCGCGTTCGAACGCGAGATCGACAGCATCGAAGACGACTTCCGTGTCGTCCTCCAATCCAATCTCGGCGTCGAGGACATGCCCGACGAGGACGTCGCGCGCATTCACGCCATCGCCGAAAACCGAGTGTGGACCGATGCCAACGGTGAACGTCGCTCGGTGCTGACCGAAAACGAGGTGCGCAACCTCACCATCCGACGGGGAAACCTGCTCCCCGAAGAACGCGACATGATCAACAACCATATCGTCGTCACCATCGATATGCTGCAGCACCTGCCGTTCCCGGCGGAACTGGCGCGGGTGCCCGAATACGCCGGTGGCCACCACGAACGCATGGACGGCAAGGGCTACCCGCGCGGGCTCACCCGCGACGACATGTCGGTGCCCGCCCGGATGATGGCTATCGCCGATATCTTCGAAGCCCTGACCTCGCCCGACCGGCCCTACAAGCAGGCCAAGAAACTCAGCGAGACGATGGAAATCATGGTGGGCATGGTCAACAACAACCATATCGACCCCGATCTTTTCCGCCTGTTCGTCGACTCAGGCGTACACCGCCGGTTTGCCGAGTCCTTCCTTGAACCCTGGCAGGCCGATTTGCCCGCGGTCGACGCCGTTCTGGCGCGCTTCACCAGCCCCTGAATCCGCCTTCCGGCACAACAATGTGACGGGACGTGAGGTGGGTGAACGGGACGAACCCCCCTCACCTCCCATATAAATAAGTCATGCTTTTCCGCCTTTGCGCCTGCGCCCGCCCCCTCGCCGCCGCCCTCGCGGTTGCCGGCCTTGCCGCCGTGCTTTCCCCGCCCGCGGCCTTAGCCCAAAGCCAAAGCCAAGCCCAACCCCAAGACCAGACAGCGGCCTCCCCATGGATCGACTACGGGCAGGGCCGCGCCCGCTTGGTGTCGGCCACCGAAAATGCGGCGGGCGACCTCGTTCTCGGACTCCAATACGCAATCGCACCAGGCTGGGAGATCTACTGGCGCTCGCCCGGCGAGGCCGGGTTCCCGACGACGATCGTGTGGGCCGGTTCGGATAACCTCACCGATGCAGCCCTGCAGTGGCCCCGGCCCGAGCGCTTCGAAATCTTCGAACTGGAAACCTTCGGCTACAAAAACGAAGTCGTGTTGCCGATCGCCGCGCGTCAGGTACAGCCCGGTGCGCCGGTCGCGGTTCGGGCCGAGGTCAACTTCCTGACCTGCGAAGAGATTTGCGTCCCCCACACCCTGAACATGGCGCTCGACCTGCCCGCGATGGGCGGCGACGGGCCGGTCATTTCGGCCCATGCGCCGCTGATCAACACCTACCGCTCGCGCATCCCGCCGCGCGACGGCGGCCTTGGCCTCACCGTCGAACGGGCCGAGATCGTCGGCGTTGGCGAGCGCCAGTTCCTCCAGGTCGTCGCCCGTTCCGAAACGCCCTTCGCCGCGCCGGATGTCTATGTCGAGGCGCACCCCGCCTATGTCTTCGCCAAACCGAACGTGCGCTTGACCGACGACGGCCGGCGCGCGGTACTACAAACCGGGATTTCGCAAACCGCCCTGGCGCGCGACGGCGCACCGCCGCTGCTGGGCAGTGCTCTCACCCTCACCCTTGTCGACGGCCCCCAGGCTGTCGAACGCACCCTGACCGCGACGCTGGGCCAGGGCGAAACCACAACCTTCCTGCCGCTTATCGCCGTCCTCGGCCTCGCACTGCTGGGCGGCCTGATACTCAACGTGATGCCCTGCGTTCTGCCTGTCCTCTCAATCAAGCTGCTCGGCGCGGTCAGCCACGGCGGCGGCGATCCGGGCCCGGTCCGGCGCAGTTTCCTCGCCTCGGCTGCGGGGATCGTGTTCGCCTTCCTCGTCCTCGCCGGCGTCCTCGTCGGCCTGCGCCTCGGCGGCGCTGCAATCGGCTGGGGTATTCAGTTCCAGCAACCGCTGTTCATCGTCGTGATGACCGTCGTCGTCACGCTCTTTGCCGCCAACATGTGGGGCCTGTTCACCCTGCGCCTGCCGGCTTGGATCGGCGGCGCGGTCGGGCGGCCCCCGGCCAACCCCCATGGGATCGGCAGCTCGTTCGCCAGCGGGATGTTCGCGACCGTCCTGGCAACGCCCTGCTCGGCGCCCTTCCTCGGCACCGCCGTCGGCTTCGCCCTGGCCCGCGGCCCAGCCGAGATCGCCGCGATCTTCCTCGCCCTGGGCGTCGGTATGGCCGCGCCCTTCCTGCTGGTCGCCGCCCTCCCGCGGCTCGCGACCAAATTGCCCCGTCCGGGCCGCTGGATGACGATCGTCAAGACTATCCTCGGGCTCGCCCTCATCGGCACGGCGCTGTGGTTGCTCTCGATCCTCGCCTTCCAGGTCAATCCGGCCAGCGCCTATTTCCTCGCCGCCCTGATGGCGCTCGCCGTCGCTATTTTATTTGTGCGCGCCAGGTTGCCCGCCGCGCTCCGCCCCGCCGCCGTGGCCGCGGTCGTGGTCCTGTCGCTACTGTCTGTCGCGGCACCGCAGGTCGGCAACGCGGTGGCGCAGGCCGACCAAGACAACGACGAAGTTTGGCAGGCCTTCGATCCGGCGGCGATCCCAACGCTCGTGGCCGACGGCAAGACCGTTTTCGTCGATGTCACCGCCGAGTGGTGTATCACCTGCCTCGTCAACAAGCGCCTCGTCCTCGACCGGGGCACCGCCCGCGACCTCCTCAACGATCCCGACGTCGTGGCGATGCGCGCGGACTGGACTAACCCGGACGACGGCATCGCGCGCTACCTCGCCAGCTTCAATCGCTTCGGTATTCCCTTCAACGTGGTCTACGGCCCGGTCGCCCCGAACGGCCTGACCCTGCCCGAGGTCTTGCAAGAAAGCGTCGTCATTGAGACATTCCTCCAGGCCTCGGGGCGCAACGTTCTGGCCGGCGGCTCGTAGGAGGACCGACGATGGCACTCAAGAAACTCGCCTTTCCCGCGGGCGGCATCCTCGCCGCCGCCGTAGCGATCGTTCTCTACCTCGGGCTCCAGCCCGGCCCCAAGACCGGCGCCGGCCCCCGCGTCGAAGGCCAGGTGCAACACTTCGTCCTCGCGCCGCGCCCCACGCCGCAAACCGAGTGGCGCGACGCCACGGGCGGCAAGGTCTCGCTCGCCGACTTCAACGGCAAAGTGGTGATGGTGAATTTCTGGGCAACCTGGTGCGCGCCGTGCGTGCGCGAACTGCCTTCGATCGACCGCCTGCAAGCCGAACTCGGCGGCGACGATTTCACCGTCGTCGCGATCAACATCGATACCGGCGGCGAGGCCATCGCCGCACCCTTCGCCAAGCGTCTCGCGCTGGACAACCTCGCGCTCTATTTGGACCCGCGCGGCGCCGCCAGTCGGGCGATGGGCGTCAACGTTATGCCGACCACGGTCGTTTTCGACCGCAGGGGCAAGGAAGTCGGCCGCCTCGAAGGCGGTGCGGAATGGGATTCGCCCGAGGCCCTCGCCCTCCTACGCTGGTTCATCGACAACCGCGGCTGACCGCTTCCGGCCCACGCCAGGTGCCGCTAGGATCGCCACCATGACCCAAAGCCTCGACCTCAAGGGCCTCAAATGCCCGCTCCCTGTCCTGCGCGCCAAGAAGACGCTCAAGTCGATGGCCCCCGGCGAAACCCTCGAGGTGCTCGCGACCGACCCCGGCGCGGTTAAGGACTTCCCCGCCTTTTGCCAGACCACCGGCAACACCCTCGAATCCTGGTCCGAGACCGACGGCGTCTTTCGCTTCGTCCTTAGGAAAAAAGCCTGATCTAGCTCCGGCGGAACGCCGTCGCCGCCACCCAGCCGCTGGCCAGCGCGATCACGATCGCGATGATCCCATAGAGCGCAGGATGATCGTGGGCGAGGTCGAAAATCGTGCGTTCGAGACCGGCCTTGCGGATCGCGAGCGGGCTCGACTGCTGATCGACAATGGCGCCGCCGCGCAGCAAATAGGTGTGCACGGTATAGTCGCCCTCCGGCGCGTTGGCCGGAAACACGATGGACGTCCGAAACAACCGCTCGCGGAACCGCACGCTGCCCTCGGCCTCGAAATAAAGGTCGTCGCGCCGTTTGTTGCGCAGGATCGCCTCGCGGAATTGCGCCAGTTCCTCGGGCGCCATCGCCGGCCCATCGCCCTTGACGTCCAAATCGAGATAGGTACCGCCCATCCGGTGCCGTGCCCGCACGGCGCGCGCCGCGATATCTTGGATCGGGCCACTCGACGCGACCGCGTAATAGGCGGGCACGTCCCGGAAGGTTACCGACTGCCGGTTCATCCAGATCCCGCCGACCCTAGCCTTTCGGCGGATCACCAAGTCCTCGCGCGGCCCCTCGACCACGACCACGACGTCGCTCGGCCCATCGACTGCCCCAAACAGGAGAATGTCCTGCCCGGTAAAGTTCGAGGTGATCGAGATCGAATCAGACGACATGTCGGCAACCAGTCCCTGTGCCGTCGCGCCGCCCGCCGCCAGGGTGATCCCCAGGGTCATACAAAAACATGCGGCGAAGACCCGGGTCATTCGGCGATCATCTCGCCGATCGAGAACAAATCGCCGGGCTCGAACACCAAGTCGACGATCAACTTGGCGCAGACCGCCAACACGATCACGCCAAGCAATGCCCGCAATTGCTCGCCGCGAAGCTTGCTGCTGACCCGCGCGCCGAACTGGGCACCGATCACCGCGCCTGCCAGCAACAGCACCGCCAGGACGACATCGACCGTCTGAGTGTTGATCGAATGGAGGAACGTCACGTTCGCGGTGACGAAGATGATCTGGAACAGCGAGGTCCCAACGACCACCGAAGTCGGCATCCCCAGCAAATAGATCATCGCCGGAATCATGATGAAGCCCCCGCCCACGCCCATGATCGCGGCCAGCAAGCCGACGAAGAAACCGACCAGGATCGGCGGGATCACGCTGGTGTAGAGCTTGGACTTGTGGAACCGCATCTTGAACGGCAGGCCGTGCGCCCAGTAATGCTGGTGCGCCTTCTTGCGGTAGGTCCCTTTGCGCGAACGCAAGATCAAGCGCACGCTTTCGATCACCATCAAGGTGCCGACGACGCCGAGGACCACCACGAAGGACAGCGAAATCACCAGATCGATCTGGCCGATCTCGCGCAGCAACTTGAACAGGAACGAGCCCACTGTCGAACCGATGAAGCCACCGACGACCAGGATCAGCCCCATCTTGATGTCGACGTTGCCGCGCCGCCAATGGGCGAGTACGCCGGAGACCGAAGCCGCGACGATCTGATTGGCCTCGGTCGCCACCGCCACCGCGGGCGGTACGCCGATGAAAATCAGCAGCGGCGTCATCAAGAACCCGCCGCCGACACCGAACAACCCGGAGAGAAATCCGACGCCGCCGCCCATCGCCAACACGACGAAGACGTTCAACGATATCTCGGCGATCGGAAAATAGATCTGCATGCGACGGCAAGAACCTGCCGGGCGTCCCAGGCCGGACGCAGGGCTACGAAAAACTACAAGATGAATTTGGATTATGCGCTGGTGCGTCGCATAATAAAAGAGTTGGCGCACCGCCGACATTGTTTCATCTCAAATCGCACCGCCCCGTTCCCTAGTAAGAAGTATCCGTGCGCCCGACCCCCCTGGACACCTCCCCGCCGGTCTCCGACGAGATCAAAGACACCACCTGCTACATGTGCGCCTGCCGGTGCGGCATCCGGGTCCACCTGCGCGACGGCCAGTTGCGCTACATCGAGGGCAACCCCGACCACCCGGTCAACGGCGGGGTGCTGTGCGCTAAGGGCGCCGCGGGGATCATGAAACAGCACTCGCCAGCCAAGCTGCGCAAGCCGCTCAAGCGAGTCGGAGAACGCGGCGCCGGCGATTTCGTGGAGATCGAATGGGACGAGGCGCTGGACATCGCCGCCGGCTGGCTCGGCCAGATCCGCGAGACCGACCCCAGAAAACTCGCCTTTTTCACAGGGCGCGACCAAAGCCAGGCCCTCACCGGCTGGTGGGCGACCCAGTTCGGCACCCCCAACTACGCCGCCCACGGCGGGTTTTGTTCGGTCAACATGGCCGCCGCCGGGCTCTACACGATGGGCGGCTCGTTCTGGGAATTCGGCGAACCGGACTGGGACCGGACCCGCTATTTCATGATGTTCGGCGTGGCCGAAGACCATGCCTCCAACCCGATCAAGATCGGCCTCGGCAAGGTCAAGGCCAACGGCGCCAAATTCGTTTCGGTTAACCCAGTCCGCACCGGCTACTCGGCGATCGCCGACGAGTGGGTCGGCGTGCGCCCCGGCACCGACGGCCTGCTGGTGTTCTCCCTGATCCGGGAATTGCTGCGCGCCGACCAGGTCGATTTCGCCTACCTCGCGCGCTACACCAATGCCGGCTGGCTGGTGATCCAGGATCAGGGCGGTCCCGAGGACGGCCTGTTCGTCCGCGACGACGCCGGCGCGCCGCAGTGTTGGGATATCGCCAAGGACGCTCTGGGCGATGCGCTGGACCGCGATGCAAAGCCAGCGCTCATCGGCCCCCGCACCCTCAAGGACGGCCGCATAGCGGTACCCGCATTCGAATTGCTCGCCCGCCGCTTCCTCGATCCGGCCTACGCGCCCGAGGCCGTGGCCGAACGCACCGGCGTGGCACCCGACACGATCCGCCGCTTGGCCGCCGAAATGGCCCACGCCGCCTTTGCCGAAGAAATCCGCCTCGATATCCCGTGGACCGACTTTGCCGGCCGGCACCACGACCAGATGATCGGCCGCCCGGTCAGCTTTCACGCGATGCGCGGCATTTCCGCACACAGCAACGGCTTCCACACCTGCCGCGCGCTGCACGTCCTGCAAGCGCTGCTGGGCAGTATCGATTGCCCCGGCGGCTGGCGTTACCGCCCGCCCTACCCCAAGGCGGCCCCCCCGGCGCTAAAGCCGACCGGACCGGTGAAGGCTCCGGGCGAGCCGCTGGCCGGCCCGCCGCTCGGTTTCCCGCGCGGTCCCGAGGACCTCCTCCTCGATCCCGCCGGCGGACCGCAGCGAATCGACAAGGCGTTTTCGTGGGAAGCACCGCTCGCCGCCCACGGCATGATGCACATGGTTATCCGCAACGCCTGGGCGGGCGACCCCTATCCGATCGACACCCTGTTCATGTTCATGGCCAACATGAGCTGGAACTCGTCGATGAACACCACCGAAACCATGAAGATGCTGACGGACAAGGACCCCGCCACGGGGGACTACAAGATTCCGCACATCATCTACTCCGATGCCTTCGATTCGGAGATGGTCGCCTACAGCGATCTGGTGCTGCCCGACACCACCTACCTCGAACGCTGGGACTGCATTTCGCTGCTCGACCGCCCCATTTCCGAACCCGGCGGCCCCGCCGATTCGATCCGCCAACCGATCCTTAAACCCGACCGCGACGTTCGCCCGTTCCAGGACGTCTTAATCGACCTCGGTGCCCGCCTCGGACTGCCCGGGCTGGTCGACGACACCGGCGCGCCGCGTTATCCGGGCGGATTAAGCGATTACATGCTGAACCACGAACGCAAACCCGGCGTCGGCATGCTCGCAGGCTGGCGCGGCGCGGACGGCAACGAACACGGCACCGGCGCGCCCAACCCGGACCAACTCGACCGCTACATCGCGAACGGTTGTTTCTGGAAGGGTGAAATCCCCGAAGACGCTTCCTATTTCCGCAACGTGAACCGCGCCTACCGCGCCTACGGCGAGAAGATGGGTTTCCTCGATACGCCCGACCCGGTGATCGTGCAGCTCTATTCCGAGGTACTGCAAAAGTTCCGCCTCGCCGCCCAGGGCCACGGCGCCGTGGTGCCGCCACCGGCGGCGCGCAACCGCATCGCCACCTACTTCGATCCGTTGCCGATGTGGTACATGCCCTTCGAGGAAGCCGCCGTGGACCGCGAGACGTTTCCGTTGCACGCGCTGACCCAACGCCCGATGGCGATGTATCATTCGTGGGATTCGCAAAACGCCTGGCAGCGCCAAATCCTCGGCAGCAACCGCCTCTATCTCGCCCGCGCCCTCGGCGCCAAACTCGGCGTTGCCGACGACGACTGGGTCTGGGTCACCAGCCACCAGGGCCGCATCCGCGCCCAGGTACGCCTGATGGACGGGGTCAACCCCGATACGGTGTGGACCTGGAACGCGATCGGCAAACGCAAGGGCGCCTGGGGTCTCGACCCTGACGCCCACGAAGCGACCCGCGGTTTCCTGCTCAACCATTTGATCGGCGACACCCTGCCGAACGCCGCCCATTCGAACGCCGATCCGGTGACCGGCCAGGCGGCGTGGTTCGACCTACGGGTGCGCGTCGAGAAGGCGGCCCCCGGCGAGGCCGGCGAATCCTGGCCACAGTTCGACGTGCTGCCCGGCACCAAACGACCCAGTACCCCCGCCGTACTGAAATACGGCGCGTCCTTCCGGAGCGGCGCATGACCGACCTGCCCCGCACCGCCCCGGCCCGCAAACTCGGGCTCGTCATCGATCTCGACACCTGCGTCGGGTGCCATGCCTGCGCCGTCAGTTGTAAAGAGTGGAATACTGGCGGCATTGCCGCGCCTCTCACTGACACCGATCCCTACGGCGCCGACCCCGACGGCGTGTGGTTCAACCGCATCCATAGTTTCGAGACCGACTCCGGCGCCAGCGGTCGCACCGTACACTTCCCGCGCTCGTGCCTGCACTGCGACAACGCCCTTTGCGTCACCGTGTGCCCGACCGGCGCGTCCTACAAGCGCGAAGAGGACGGCATCGTCCTGGTCGACGAAGACCGCTGCATCGGCTGCAAGCTGTGTTCCTGGGCCTGCCCCTACGGCGCGCGCGAATACGACGTCAGCGAAGGCGTGATGAAAAAATGCACGCTCTGCGTCGACCGCATCTACAACGAAAACATCCCACAAGCGCGCCGGGTACCAGCCTGCGTGTCGGCCTGCCCCGTCAGCGCGCGCCACTATGGCGACCTCGCCGACCCGACGTCCGACGTCAGCCGCCTGGTCGCCGAGCGTGGCGGCCGCGACCTGATGCCCGACCTGGGCTACGCCCCGGTCAACAAATACCTTCCCCCGCGCGCCGCCCCGGCGCCGGTTCCGGCGCTGCAACCGACCGCCGATTCGGTGGAGAGCAAGTTTCTCCAGTGGGTCGACCGCCTCCTTTCCTGACGTAGCGCGCACCCGACATGCATCCCGCTTTTTCCGTCATCTTCTTCACCGTCGCTTCGGGCACCGGCTACGGCATGTTGTTCCTGATGGCCCTGCTCGCCCTGGCCGGGCGTCTGCCGCTCGACCCGTGGTTCGCCTGGCCCGCCTTCGTCATCGCCTTTGGTCTCGTTACCGCGGGGCTGCTGTCTTCGCTGCTCCACCTCGGTCACCCCGAACGCTTCCTGAAGGCGCTCACCCAGTGGCGCTCGTCGTGGCTGTCGCGCGAGGGCGTGCTGGCGATCGCGACCTACGCACCGGCCGGTCTGTTCGCGTTGGGCTGGTTGTTTATCACCGCCGACCCTGCGGCACTCGGCGGCGTGATGGCGGTGTTGGCCGTGCTGACCGCCGCGCTCGCACTCGCCACCGTATTCTCGACTTCCATGATCTACGCCAGCCTCAAGCCGATCCCGCAGTGGCATCGGCGCGACGTGCCGCGCGCCTACTTGGTCCTCGCGCTTGCCGGCGGTGCGCTCGCCGTCAACGCCCTGGGGGCGCTCACCGGCTCGGTCACGCATCTGGTCCCGGCCATCGCTCTGATCGGGTTACTCTTGGCGCTCCTCGTCAAACTCGGCTACTGGCGCGGCATCGCCAGTCGCAAGAAGATCGCGACGGCCGCAGCGGCGACCGGGTTGGACGACGGTGTGCGGGTCCGTCTGCTCGACCCGCCGCATACCGAGCCGAACTATCTGCAAAAGGAAATGGCCTACCGGATCGCGCGCAAGCACGCCGATAAGCTGCGGCGCATTGCTCTGCTCGCCGGCTTCGCCCTACCGATCGTTTTGGTACTCGCGAGCTTCGGTGTAGGCGGCGGCGCGGCGGCAGCCCTCGCCGTAATCGCCGCCGTATCGGCCCACATCGGATTCGCGGTCGAACGGTGGTTGTTCTTCGCCGAGGCGACCCACACCGTCACGCTCTACTACGGCGCCGAGTCGGTCTAGACCGGCACGGACGCCGGACGCCGCCTAGAAGCGGCGCGACGCGCCCAGCGTGATCGCCGACGAACGGTTCTCGAAGTTCGGGATGTTGCTGCTCACCGTCGAGCGTTGGAACGTGCTCACGATGGTCCAATCCGGTGTGATCGGCACCGCGCCGGTCAGCGACCAGCGCCACTCTTGATCGCGCCGCTTGCGCCCCGACACAACCGTCGTATTGGGCTGATTGTAGTGGCTGGAGCTGCGCGTCACGCTCGCGCTCACGCTGGCCGGCCCCTCCTCCAGCGCCGGGATCGCGAACAGTTGGGTAAAGCTGCCGCCGATTTGGAATTCCCGGAACGCGTTGAAGTTCTCCTTGGCTTCCTGGCTCGCCGCCGAAGTTCGCACGCCGACCTGCTGGGTCTCGGACAGCACATAGGTCGCATCGGCGCTCAGCGAGGCCTCGACGCCCGATTGCTGGGAGGCATTCAGCCGTTCCGAATCGTTGCGGAAATGCTCGGACTTGCTCTCAAGATTGATCGTCGTGCGCAGACGCTGGCTCAACGGCATCACGATATTGGCGCCGAAGCCGACTGTGAACTGGTACCAAGAGTCCTGTAGGTAAACCATGTTGCCCAGGATGTAGGGCTTCATCGTGCCGCCCGGCACGAGGTCCTGGAGAAACGGCCCACGGATGCCGGTTTGCGCTTCCAAGAACACGATGTCGAGCTGCTTCTGTTTGTCCTGTTCCGAGACGTACAGCGTCCCCGAACTTTCGACGATTTCGTTGCGCTGGGTCAGCAAGTCGTAACTGTGACTGAGCTGGGCGGAGACGAAATAGTTTCGGTCCGCCTTGTTGGTGAACTGGTCGTCGAGTTGGGACGCGACGCCATTGGCCAAAACGTTCGGGCTGTTCGGCCCGGCGTTGGCATTGTCGGAATAACGCGCGCCAAAGAAGACCGAGCCGCTGAGGCTGCCGCGCGTCAACCGGCTGTCGATTTCGTCCAGAAACACCTGCACCCGCTCGATGACCTCGGGCGGCGCATCGGGGTTTTGCGACACCCGCGTCAGATACGTGCGGGCGATCGCGTAGGAACCGATCCGGAAATACAACACACCCAGTTCCAGGCGGACCCGGGGCAGGTCGGGATTGATCAGCAACATGCGTTCCAGCGCGCTGATCGCCGCCTCGAAGTTGCCCTTCTCGACCGCCAGTTCGGCGAAGCGGAACGACTTGTCGAGGTTACCCGGATCCTTGAACAGCGCTTGAAAGGCGGCGTCGTACTCCTTCTCAAGCTCGACCGGGTCGCGCGGCGTTTGTTGCGCCGCCGCGCCCCACGCAAGCGACACGCTGAAAAGCGCCGCGGCAACCAGACGGGCGAGCGATGCACCGCCGCGTTTAGCCCCAACCGTCACAAAAAACTCCATACTCGGCGCGATACCCGGCGACCGTCCGTAAACCCGCGCTAACGTCGCCGCATTTCAAAGCAACTTCAACCCTCTTGTTGCACCCAACCGGGATCCGATGCGGCCCTGCGGTGCGGCCCTAATCGCCCAGACAGCCAAAGAAAATACATCCGAAAATCGCTCGCCAGCGACCACAACGGGTAGGTAAAGGTGGCCGGACGGTTTCGCTCGAACACGCCGTGCCCGGCCCACGCGAAGCCGTACCCGCCGACCGCCGCGCCCGCCAGGAACCACAGGTTGCCGCCGATCGCCAACCCGGCCAGGCAGATCAGGGCGACGCTCGACCCGATGTAATGCAACCCCCGGCAGACGGGATTTGCATGCTGGCGCAGGTAGTACGGCCAGAAATCGGCGTAGGTCTGGGGTTTATCGCTCATCCGCGCCTGCCTAGATTGACGTTTACGTAAACGATACCTAGATTTTTCCAATGGAAGACGAAATCTACACCATCCAGCGTCTCGCGAGGGAATTCGGGGTGACCTCGCGCACCCTTCGCTTCTACGAAGCCAAGGATCTGCTGCACCCCACGCGCCGCGGTTTGAATCGGGTCTTCGATCACCGCGACCGGGGGCGCCTCAAACTCATCCTCCGCGGCAAGCGTCTCGGCTTCAGCTTGGCCGAGATCAAGGAGATGCTCGATCTCTACAACCTGGGCGACGGCCAGGTCGCGCAGCTCCAAGTGACGCTCGCAAAGGCGCGCCGCCGCCTCAAGGAACTCGAAGCCCAGCGCGAAGATATCGACGCGGCCCTCGTTGAATTACAAGACGGCTGTCGCCAAATCGAATCCATGTTGGAGGACAAAGGCGTCGACGCCCGGGAGGCCGCTGAGTGAACGACAGCCCGACTGTGCGCGGGCAGAACCTCTACGCCCGCGATCGCAACCTGCAGCGTCTGTTGACCCGGTCCTTCGGGGACGACCTCAAGCAATGGGCCCCCACTCTCGACTCTTTTGGCGCTTGGGTCGGCGACGCCGTCGATATCCAGGCCGAACACACCCACCGTGCCGCGCCGCCGGTGCTTGAGCCCTACGACCGCCACGGCCGCCTGACCAATCACATTCGCCATAACCCTCTGTGGGACCAAGTCGCGCGCGAGGTCTACGAACGCGGCGCGATCGGCCTCAACTATGGCCCAACGCCGGCGCCCTACACCGTCACCTTTGCCATCGGCTATTTGCTGTCTCAGGCCGACGTGTCGCTGCATTGCCCCGTCACCATGACCGGTGCGGTCGCCTACGTGCTTGACCGCTTCGCACCGGCCGACATGCGCGCGCGCTATCTGCCCGAACTGGTGCGCACCGACGGCAAGGCCCTCACCGGCGGCACCTGGGCCACCGAACTGCACGGCGGCAGCGATGTCGGTGCGACCACCACGGTGGCCCGCACGGAAGGCGATCATGTCCGCCTCACCGGCCTCAAATGGTTCGTCAGCAACACCAACGGCGGCCTCGCCGTCGCCACCGCCCGCCCACCTGGTGCGCCCGAGGGCTCCAAGGGCCTCGGCCTCTACCTCGTACCGACCCATATCGACGGCGATCCCAATTCGTTCCGCATCCGGCGGCTCAAGGACAAACTCGGAACCACCGGCGTCCCCACCGGCGAGGTCGACCTGATGGACGCCTGGGCGCTCGAAATCGCGCCCCCGCCGGTCGGCTTCAAGTTGATGATGGAAGCGCTCGGCTTCAGCCGCATCCACAACGCCGTCGGCGCCGCCGGCCTCGCGCGCCGCGCCTTCCTCGAAGCCGTCACCTATCTCAGCCGCCGCGAGGCCTTCGGCCACAACGTCCTCAGCTATCCGATGATGCAGGACGAACTGCTGGCCATGCTGGTCCGCCTCGAATCGGGCACCGCAATGGCCTTCGCCGCCGCCAATGCGTTCGACGCGGCCCACGTTACCGATCTCGACGACGACACCGCCGCACGTGCGTGGCTGCGCTTGACCACCGCGCTCGCCAAGTACCAGACCGCCGACGACGCCAACGTGCTGGCCCGCGCCGCCATCGAACTGATCGGCGGCAATGCCTACACCTACGATTACGTGACCCCGCGTCTACTGCGCGACGCGCAGGTGCTGACCGTGTGGGAGGGCCCGGCCAACATCCAGGCGCTTGAAGTCCTGCGGATGATCGGCAACCGGGCGCCCGGTTTCGAGGCGTTGATCGAACGGGTCGAAGCGATCCGCGAAGCCGCCCCCGATGCACTTGGTTCCCTAACCCAGCGGCTCGGACGCGCGGTGCAGGATTGCCGCGACGCGGTCGCCTACGTCCGCGGCGATGCCGCCGAGGCCCAGCGCCATGCCCGCCGGTTGATGATCCTGCTCGGCGACACGCTCGGCGCCGCCTTGCTACTCGACGAGGCGACCCACGATCTCGCGGCGGGCGACGCCCGCAAGGCCCTCGTCTCGCGCCTCTATATGGATGCCCGTTTTCCTGAGACTATCGCCCGCGGGATCGGCCCGGGCGGGGATTGGGCCAATCGTCATTTCGACGCGTTGATCGGTTTCGAACCGATTGCCGCGGACAGCCAACTCATGCGCGCGGTCGGATGACCGCGGCAGGATCCACAGGAGAAGGTCTATGAAAAACGTTGTGATTGCCGGTTACGTGCGCTCGCCCTTCCACCTCGCGCGCAAGGGCGACCTCGCCAAGGTACGCCCCGACGAAATGGCCGGCCAAGTGGTCAAGGCCTTGATCGAGCGCACCGGCGTCAATCCCGCCGACATCGAAGACCTGATCATGGGCTGCGCCTTTCCCGAAGGCGAACAGGGCTTCAACGTCGCCCGCATCGTCGACTTCCTAGCCGACCTCCCGATCACCGTGGCGGGCACCACGGTCAATCGCTTCTGCGGCTCGTCGATGCAATCGATCCACATGGCGGCAGGGGCCATCCAAATGAACGCGGGCGAGGCCTTTGTCTGCGCTGGCATCGAATCGATGACCCGGGTGCCGATGGCCGGCTTCAATCCCTCGCCCAGCCCCAAGCTCTACCAAGAGCACCCCGAAGTTTACATGTCGATGGGCGAGACCGCCGAAAACGTCGCGCGCAAATACAAGATAGACCGCGCCCGCCAAGAAGAATTCGCCGTCCTCAGCCACAAGAAGGCCGCCGCCGCGCGCGACGCCGGTAAGTTGGTGGACGAAATCGTCGCCATCGAACAGGGCAACCTGCGGGTCGAGCAGGACGGCGCAATCCGCCCCGACACCACCGCCGAAATCCTCGCCGGTCTCAATCCGGCGTTTTCCGAAAAGGGCACCGTTACCGCCGGCACCTCGTCACCGCTGACCGACGGCGCCTCCGCCGTTCTGGTGTGCAGCGAGGACTACGCCAAGGCCAACGGCCTGGAGACCATCGCCCGCATCCGCAGCATCGCCGTCTACGGTTGCGCCCCTGAAACGATGGGCATGGGACCGGTCGGTGCAACAAAGAAGGCGCTCGACCGCGCTGGCGTCACCATCAAGGACATCGACGTCATCGAACTGAACGAAGCCTTTTCGGCCCAGGCGCTGGCGGTCATCGACGAAGCCAAGATGGACATGGACAAGGTCAACATCGACGGCGGCGCCATTGCGCTGGGCCACCCACTCGGGGCAACCGGCGCACGGATCACCGGCAAGGCCGCGAGCCTGATGAAGCGCGAGGGCAAGAACTTGGCCCTGGCGACCCAATGCATCGGCGGCGGCCAAGGCATCGCCACGGTACTCGAAGCGGCCTAGGCCGCAGCCTGCCCTACCCAACGCGCGGCTAGGGCGGACGACACCGCGACACACAGGCATCAGCGCACCGCGCACCGCGCAACGAAGGATCGGTCGAGAGGAACATATGAGTGAAATCAAGAAAGTTGCGGTACTCGGTGCCGGCGTCATGGGGGCCGGCATCGCCGCCCAGATCGCCAACGCCGGCGTTCCCGTCGTCCTCCTCGACATCGTCCCCGACGGCGCTAACGACCGAAGCGCGATCGCTAAGGGCGCGATCGAACGGATGCACAAGACCAATCCCGCGCCGCTCATGCACCGGCGCAATGCCAAACTGATCACCCCCGGCAACCTCGAGGACGACCTCGGCCTCCTCGCCGACTGCGATTGGATTTGCGAGGCCGTGCTCGAAAACGTCAAGGTCAAGCACGACGTCTACAAGAAGGTCGACGCCAACCGCAAGAAGGGCGCGATCGTCACCTCGAATACCTCGACCATCCCGCTCGCCAATCTTTTGGAGACGCTGCCCGACAGCTTCGCCGCCGATTTCGCGGTCACCCACTTCTTCAATCCGCCGCGCTATATGCGCTTGCTCGAAATCGTCGCCGGTCCCAAGACCAAGCCCGCCGTGATCGACACCCTGCGCGCCTTTGGCGACGTGCGCCTGGGCAAGGAAGTCATCGACTGCAACGACACGCCCGGTTTCATCGCCAACCGGCTCGGCATTTTTTGGAGCATGGTCGCGACCCAAAAAGCCTACGACCTCGGTCTCAGCGTGGAAGAGGCCGACGCCATCGTCGGTCGCCCGATGGGTATTCCCAAGACCGGCATATTCGGCCTGATGGATCTCACCGGCATCGACCTCAAAGACCACGTGTTGGGTTCCATGGCCTCCCTGCTGGCCAAGGGCGACGCCTTCCACAACCAGTTCGACAAAGCCCATCCGCTCAACGCGATCACCGACAAGATGGTCGCCGACGGCTACACCGGCCGCAAAGGCAAGGGCGGGTTCTACCGCCTCGTGCGCAACGGCGCCGATAAGACCAAGGAAGCGATCGACTTCAAGACCGGCGCCTACCGCGCCGTCGTCAAGCCGCGCCTGGGCAGCGTCGAGGCCGGTCGCCAGGGCTTGCAGGCTTTGGTCGAGTTCGACGACCGCGGCGGCGCCTACGCCTGGGCGGTGCTCTCCAACGTGCTGAAATACGCCGCCGACCTGATCCCCGAAATCGCCGAAGACATCGTCGCAGTCGATAACGCGATGAAGGCCGGCTACGCGTGGAAATACGGCCCGTTCGAACAGATCGACCAACTCGGCACCGGCTACTTCGCCGAGCGCCTCGAAAAGGAAGGCCTCGCCGTCCCCGCACTCCTCAAGACCGCCAAGGGCCGTCCGCTCTACCGCGAAGAGGGCACAAAGCGACAGTTCCTCGGCCTCGACGGCAATTACCACGACGTGGTGATTCCCGACGGCGCGTGGATGTTGGCCGACGTCAAACGCGGTAAGGAACGCCTCGACGGCAACGGCTCGGCCAGCCTGTGGGATCTGGGCGACGGCGTCGCCTGCCTCGAATTTCACAGCAAGATGAACTCGATCGATTCAGGCACGATCGAGATGGTCAAGAAGGCCGCCAAGATCGACAAGAAAGGCTTCAAGGCCCTCGTCGTCAACAACGACGCCGACAACTTCTCGGTCGGCGCCAACGTCGGCCTCGGCCTGTTCGCGGCCAACACCGCGATGTGGCCAGTGCTGGAAATGAGCATCAAGGAAGGCCAAGACGCCTACATGGCGCTCAAATACGCGCCTTTCCCGGTCGTCGCCGCACCGGCGGGCATGACGCTCGGCGGCGGGTGCGAGATTTGCCTCCATTCGGACGCCGTGCAGGCCCACGCCGAATTGTATATGGGCTTGGTCGAGGTCGGCGTCGGCTTGATCCCGGGCTGGGGCGGCTCCAAGGAAATGGTGCTGCGCCACGTCACCAACAAGAAGCGCCCGGGCGGCCCCATGCCGCCGGTCGGCGAAGCCTTCCAAACCATCGGGTTGGCCAAGGTCTCGAAGTCCGCCGCCGAAGCCCGCGACCTGTTGTTCCTGCGCGACGGCGACGGTGTCACCATGAACCGCCGACGGGTTCTCGCCGACGCCAAGCAAAAGGCCCTCGACCTCGCCAAGGATTATGCGCCGCCCGAAAAGGACATCGAAGTCAGCCTGCCCGGTCCGACCGCGCGGGTCGCGCTCGACATGGCTGTCGCCGACCTCGCCAAGGCCGGCAAGGCGACGCCGCACGACGTCACCGTCTCGCACGAGCTGGCGACGGTGCTGTCAGGCGGCGACACCGACGTTACCGAAACGGTCACCGAGAAAGACCTGCTCGCCCTCGAACGCGCGGCGATGGCGCGGCTGTTCCGCATGTCGCCGACGCTCGACCGAATCGAGCACATGCTGTCCACCGGCAAACCGCTCCGCAACTAGTTCAACGAAACGAGGACCGCCCTCATGCCGACCTATCAAGCGCCGCTCGCCGACATGCGCTATCTCCTGAACGACGTTCTCGAGATCGGCCGCTACGACAATCTGCCGGGCTTCTCCGATGCCAGCGCCGACATCGTCGACGCCATCCTCGAAGAGGGCGCGAAGCTCACCCAAGAAGTCCTCCAGCCACTCAACCAATCGGCCGATGAGGAGGGCTGCCACTGGTCTGCCGATGGCGTGACCACGCCCAAGGGCTACAAAGAGGCCTACAAAACCTTCGTCGAAGGGGGTTGGACGTCGCTGACTTGCGAACCCGAACACGGCGGCCAAGGTCTGCCGATGGTCCTCGGCATCGCTTTTTCGGAAATGATCATCTCGGCCAACATGTCCTTTGGCACCTACCCCGGTCTCGCCCGCGGCGCCTATGAAGCGATCAAGCGCTCGGGCTCGGACGACCAAAAGGCGCTCTACCTGCCCAAGCTCGCCAGCGGCGAATGGGGCGGCACGATGAACCTGACCGAACCGCATTGCGGCACCGATTTGGGCCTGCTGCGCACCAAGGCCGAACCGCAAGCCGACGGCAGCTACAAGATCACCGGCACCAAGATCTTTATCTCAGCCGGCGAACACGACCTCACCGACAACATCATCCATCTCGTCCTGGCCCGCCTGCCCGACGCGCCGGAAGGCATCCGCGGCATCAGCCTGTTCATCGTCCCCAAGTTCATGGTTGCGCCCGACGGATCGGTCGGCACCCGCAACGGCGTCACCTGCGGCTCGATCGAACACAAGATGGGGCTCAAGGGCTCGGCGACCTGCGTGATGAACTACGACAACGCCACCGGCTACCTGATCGGCGAACCCAACAAGGGCATGCGCGCGATGTTCGTGATGATGAACGAAGCGCGCCTCGGCGTCGGCGTCCAGGGCCTCGGCCTCTCCGAGGTCGCCTACCAGAACGCCGCGACCTACGCCAAGGAACGCATCCAGGGCCGCTCGCTGGCCGGCGCGCAACACCCCGACAAGGCCGCCGACCCGATCATCGTGCACCCCGACGTGCGCCGCATGCTGCTCAACGCCCGCGCCTTCAACGAAGGCGCCCGTGCGCTGGCAATGTGGACCGCGCTGCATATCGATCTGTCGGAAAAACACCCCGACGAAACCGTGCGCAAGGACGCCGACGACCTCGTCGGCCTGGTCATGCCGGTGGTCAAGGCGTTCCTCACCGACACCGGGTTCGAGAACATCAACCTCGCGCTGCAATGCTACGGCGGCCACGGCTACATCCGCGAACACGGCATGGAACAGTTCGTCCGCGACGCCCGCATCACCCAGCTCTACGAGGGCACCAGCGGCATCCAAGCGCTCGATCTGGTGGGCCGCAAACTCCCGCAAGGTACCGGCCGCCTGCTACGCCAGTTCTTCCACCCGGTCGATCAGTTCATCCAAGAAAACGCCGAGGACAAAACCATCGGCGACCTCACGATGAACCTCGCCAAATCCTTCGCCCGCCTGCAACAGGCCACCGCCTGGATCGCCGAAAACGGCCTCAAGGATCCCATGCAAGCCGGCGCCGCCAGCGCCGACTACCTCAAAATGTTCGGCCTCGTCGCCTTGGGCTTCATGTGGGCCCGCATGGCCAAGGTCAGCGCCGCCAAAATCGCCGGCGGCGAAGGCGACAAAGCCTTCCACGAAAACAAACTCAAACTCGCCCACTACTACATGACCAAAGTCATGCCCGACACCTCGTCGCTCCTGTCAAAAATCACTGCCGGCGCCGACCCCGTCATGGCGTTCGCGGAAGACGCGTTCTAAGCGCGCAAACAACCTTCGCCCCAACAAGACCCCGTCATCCTGAGCCGACTGGACCGCGCCTGGGCGCGGACCAGTCGTGTCGAAGGGCTACCCCTCCCGCGTCGTCCAGCGCGGTTTGCGCTTGGCGAAGAATGCGTCGAGCCCCTCGCGGCCGTCGCCGTCGCGCGATCCTTCGGCGACCAGCCGGGCGCCCTCGTCCAGCACCAGCGACAGCGGCGCCGTGCCGACCTTGGCGATCAACGCCTTGGACTGCGCCACCGCCGTGGGCGAGCGCCCCTTGATCTGATCCAACACCGTGCGCAACGCCGCCTCCGCTTCCGCGTCGTCGGCACATAGGTGGGTGACCAGCCCGGCGCGGTGCATCTCCACCCCGTCGACCGCATCGCCAGTAACGACCAAGCGGCGCGCATAATGCGCACCCAGCCGCATCGTCACGAACGGAATGATTTGCGCGCCGGGCAAGCCAAAACCGGTCTCGGGCATCGCGTAGGTCGAATCGCGTTGCGCAATCACCACGTCGGCGGCACAGATCAACCCGAACCCGCCGCCGCGCGCTGCACCGTGCACCACCGCGATCACCGCCTGCGGCGCCGCGTCGACCGCGGTCAGCAGATCGCCGAAGCGCCGGTTGACCTCATACAGAACGTCGGGTGCGCCCGGCGCCGGCGGGTCGAGCGCATCGGTCATGTCCTTCAAATCGCCGCCGGCGCAAAAATGCTTGCCCGCGCCGCGCAGGACGACCGCCGCGATATCGCGCCGGGTGCGCACGGCCTCGAACACGGCCGACAATTCCTGTGCCATGGCCGCACTCATGGCGTTGCGCGCCTCGGGCCGGTTCAGCGTCACCGTCAAATGAAAGCCCGCCTGCCGCAACGTCAACCACTCGCACGCCGGAAGATCGCCCGTCATGTCATTGCCTCGCCATAGTTTGACCGCCCCGGCTTTGCTACGCTCGTATCGCCGGGCAAGAAGAATACGCGGGAAGGAGACTACTATGGATTTAGATGGAATGACCGAAGCGTTGCGCACCAAGGCTGGCGACGCGGCTGGCATCGACGCGACGATCAAGTTCGACTTCGGCGACGACGGCATTATTTTTTTCGACGGCGAGGCGACGCCCAACACCGTCACCAACGACGACCGCGAGGCCGATTGCACGATCCGGCTGTCCTTCGAGAACTTCAAAAAACTCGTCGACGGCGACCTCAACCCCACCACCGCCTTCATGATGGGCAAGATCAAGATCGACGGCAGCATGGGCATCGCCATGAAGCTGCAAAAGCTGTTGGGCTAAGCCTTCACCGTCCGGCTTTCGACGAACTTCCAGATCCCGCTCGCCGTCGCGATCAACCGGCCACCCTCGCCCAATACTTGCGCCTTGGCGAACACCAGGCTGCGCGTCGCACGCACCGTTTCGGGGACCGCCTCGATCCATTCGCCCAGGCGACCGCCCGCGACGAAGTCGACGTTGAGGCTGATCGTCGCGAACGACGTGCCGCCTGCGACGCTTTGGAAAATATTGAATCCGATCGCGTGATCGGTCAGCGCCATAATCAAGCCGCCGTCCAGCATCCCGTGCGGGTTTTGGTGTTTGGGCGCGGCCCACACGCCGAGCCGCCACGGTGGCCCGTCGGTGCTGGCAAAGATCGGCCCCATCGTCGCGTTGAAACTCTCGCCGTCTTCGCGCGCAGCGAAGCCGGCGGGCGGTTCGCGCACGCTCATCGGCCCCGCCGGATCATCGCCGCCGCACAATCGCTCATGCAGCGAACGCGGCCAGCGCCTTCTGGGCGATATCCGCGCCCCATTCGGGGATCATGTGACCGCCGTCGGCGACCTCGTAGGGCGGCGGGCAGCGGCGGATCGTCGCCTGCAGTTTGGTCATGGTCGCCGGCCCCATCACCGGATCTTGCATACCCACGGCCATAAAGGTCTGGCCGGTCCAGTCGTTCTTCCAGAACGCCCGGGCTTGGCGCGAGATCGCGGCGCCGTCGTCGTCGGTCTTTTCCGGCACGATATTGGGAAAGCGGCGCAGCACGCCCTTATAGGTCTTGTCGGGGAACGGCGCGCCGTAGGCATCGTATTCCGCGGCGCTCAGATGGGGCGCCATCCGGGTGAACAGCTTGGGCACGTTGAGGTCTTCCTGCGTGTTCGACCAGTCGCGCCAGGCCACAAACCCTTTGCTGAGCGGCTCGTCGCCGGTGGCCAGCGCAGTGTTCATCACCAACAACCCGCCAAAGCGCTCGGGCATCTCCATCGGCAGGGTCAAGCCGAGCAGACCGCCCCAGTCTTGGCACACCAAGACGATGTTCCTAAGGTCGAGCCGCTTGATGAACGCGAGCAAGACATCGCGGTGATAGGAGAAGGTATGCACCGCGTCATCGACCGGCTTGTCGGACTTGCCGAAACCCGGCAGGTCGGGCGCCACCGCGCGGTGGCCAGCCTGGGTAAAGACCGGGATCATCTTGCGATACAGGTACGACCACGATGGATTGCCGTGTAGGCACAGGAAAACCCGGTCGGCCCCGGCCGGCCCTTCGTCGAGATAGTGCAGGCGGACGCCCTCGATTCCGGCCAGATCGTCGAGGTAATGCGGCGCAAAGGGATAACCCGGCAGGTCGGCAAATCGGGCATCGGGGGTCCGCAGGACGTCGGGGTTCATGGGCTCTCCACAGTGTGATGGGACGGCACTTTGCACCGCCGCGGGGACCGGCAGTATAGAGGGGACTGGTGGAATCGGCCCAGCCTCCGAGGCTGTCTGTTGTTTTGCCCTGAAATTGCCTAGAATTGCCTGAATAATCTGCGGTTTAGGACAATAAAGTAACACGATGTCTGAAGTAGGCGAGGAAGTCGACAAGCACGAGTGGCTCAAGGATCTCTTGAAGCCGCTGCGCTCGAGCTACCGCGAAGTCTTCCTGATGTCGCTGTTCATCAACCTGCTCGCGCTGGCAGTACCGATCTTCACGATGCAGACCTACGACCGGGTGATCAACTCGGAAGGGCTGGTAACCCTGCAAGGTTTCGTCATCGGCATGATTTGCGTCATCGCCTTCGACCTCATCCTCAAACAAACCCGCAGCCGCCTGATGCAGCGCACCGCGCTCCGCATCGACGTCTCGCTCGGCAACAAACTCTTCAACAAGATCCTCTCGGTGCCGCTGCCGGTCCTGGAGAACCGGGTGACCTCGTTCTGGACCGCGTTGTTCCGCGACGTCGAGGTTGTGCGCAACACCCGCTCAGGCCCCTCGGCGGTGCTGATTACCGACCTGCCCTTTGCGATCTTCTTCTTGGTCTTGGTCTCGATCGTCGCCACCCCGATCATGTGGGTACCGCTGATTATCCTGCCGACCTTCCTGGTGTTGGGCTGGCGCTCGGCGGCGACGCTTACCGCCGCCAACGCGGCCGAACGCAAAACCGGCTACGACCGCGACGCGATGGTCGCCGAAATGATCGCGGGCCGCACCACGGTCAAGGCGCTGGCCCTCGAGGAATCGATTCGCCCGCTATGGGAAGACAAGCACGCCGCCACCATCGAGGATTCGATGCACCGCGGCCGCAAGTCCGACACCTTCGGCAACTACGGCGCCTCACTCACCACCATCACCACCGTCGCGATGACCTCGGCCGGCGCCATCGCCATCATCAACCAAGACATGACGATGGGCTCGCTGATCGCGGCCAACATGCTGATGGGCCGCATCCTCGGCCCGTTCAATCAGCTCGTCGGGTCGTGGCGCAACTACGCCTCCTACCGCCAGGCGGTAAACCGGCTCAGCGAAATCTTCGTCGTGCGCGACGACCGCCAAGAGGTCGAAGTCGAACTGGGCCGCCCCGAAGGCCAGATCACGCTGGAAAACGTCACCTTCGGCTATAGCGAAGAAGCCCAGCCCACAATCAACGACGTCAAGCTCCAGATCCGCCCCAACTCGTTCATCGCCGTGATGGGGCCGAACGGCTCGGGCAAGACCACGCTGATCAAATTGATCCTCGGCCTTTACAAGCCGCAAAAGGGGCGCGTCCTGCTCGACGGCGCCGACATGTCGCAGTTCACCCGCCGGGAACTGGCGAAGTGGTTCGGCTACGTGCCGCAGGAAATTTTCCTCTTCAACGGCTCGATTCGCGAGAACATCGCCAAAGCCAATCCCGAGGCCAGCGACGACGACGTGATCCGCGCCGCCAAGATGGCCGGGGTCCATCCGTTCCTGATCGATCTGCCCGACGGCTACTCGACCGACATCGGCGAAGCCGGCCGGCTGCTCCCAGGCGGCCTGCGCCAGCGCCTCGCGATCGCCCGCGCGTTCCTGGCCGATCCGCCGATCCTGATCATGGACGAACCCTCCAGCAACCTCGACCGCGAGGGCGAGGCTGAACTGGTCCGTCTGCTGCAAACCCTGGCCCGCGACCACACCGTGCTGGTCATCACCCACAGTCAAAACCTGCTGCAATCGGCCGGACAAATCCTGGTCATGCAAAAGGGCAAGATCGTCAAAGCGGGTCCGCCCAAGGAAGTCTTGGCCGATCTGGTGCGCAAGCCCCAGGCGGAAAAACCCGCCACCGGCCGCACCGCCCCCGCACCGCGCCGCCCGCGCGAGGCCGGCGGCCCGCGCCGCGAGCCCGCCGCCGCCCCGCCGCCTGCCGAGAACGCCGCACCGGCCGAGCGCGAGCCCATCCCGCCGAAGCGCGCCGCCCCGTCGCGCCGCCCGCCGCCACCGTCGCCCGCACCGGCAGACGACGTCGATCTCGAGATCATCGGCGAAGAACCGCCCGCCGCCGCTCCGCCCCCAGCGGACGAACCGAAAGCGGCCCCACGCCCGGCCGTCGCGCGGAAACCCGCCACTGTCAGAAAGCCCGCCCCGGCCGCGCCCCCGGCGCCCGCCGCGGAGACCAGCAACGTGCGCGAACTGCGGCCCAACGCCAACCGGGTCCGCAAGGTCACCACCGCTGGCAAACGCCAGGACCAGGAGGTCCCCGCCGCCGCTAAACCTTCTCAAGCCAAACCGGCCCAAGCCAAGCCTGTTCAAGCCAAACCCGTTCAGGCCAAGCCCGCCCCGGCCGCTCAAAAATCCCAACGCCCCGCGGCGGCACCGGCCAAACCGGCCGCGCCGCTCGACGCCGCGGCGCGCCGCCGGCTGGCCCAGCGTAAGCAAGCCGAGAGGAACCGCGCATGAGCAAGCTCGACGACCTGCTGGAACGCAACCCGGTGCCGGGTTGGCGCGTCATCGCCTATCTGATCATCCTTCTGCTGACCGGCGGCATCGTGTGGTCCTACTTCACCCAACTCGAAGAAGTCGCCGTGGCCCAAGGCGTCGTCGTCCCGGCCGGCCAAATCAAAAACATCCAGCATCTCGAAGGCGGGATCATCCAGGCGATCAACGTCAGTTCCGGCGACCGGGTCACCGAGGGCCAGGAACTCCTGCAACTCGTGCTGGGCACGCAAAACCTCAACCGCGAAGAGGTCCAGGCCAGGATCGACGGCCTATTGCTGCAACGCGCCCGCTTCGAAGCCGAAGCCAACGGTACGGACCTGCGCCTACCGCTCGACATCGCCGCGCGCCAGCGCGACATCGCCAACTCCGAACGCCGGACCTACGCCGGCCGCCGCAGCGAGCTTGAAAGCACCCTGCGCGGTCTCGAAGGCCAGGTGAAGGAGCGCGACCTCGAAGTTCAGGAATTCCAAGCCCAGCAAGGGTCGCTCGAACGCGAGCTCGGCCGCCTCGGCGAGAAATTCAAGATTTCGCAAGGCCTGCTCAAGGACGGACTGACCACGCGGGTCGAACACCTCGAAATCGAACAGGAAATCGAAAAACTCAAGGGCCAGATCGAGGTGATCGAGGTCGCGGTTCCCCGCACCCGCGCCGCACTCGAAGGGGCGCGCGAACGGCTCAAGGAAGAACGCCTGAAATTCCAGAGCGGCGCCAACGCCGAACTCGGCCGTATCGACCAAGAACTCGCCCGGGCCCGCGAACAACTCCAACAGGCATCGCGCCAGGCCGACCGTACCGTCATCACCAGCCCGATCGACGGCGTCATCAAGAAGCTCAACGTCAATACGCTCGGCGGCGTGGTTCAGCCGGGTGAAATCATCATGGAGATCGTCCCTTCGGGCCAAGCGCTTCTGATCGAAGCCAAGCTCGACCCCAAGGAACGCGGTTTTATCGAAGAGGGCCTTACCGCCCTGGTCAAGGTGTCGACCTACGACTTCGTCCGCTACGGCGGTTTGGACGGCACGGTCACCCAGATCGCGCCCGACGCCACGGTCGACGACAAAGGCAACTCGTTTTACAAGGTGGTCGTCGAGACCGACAAAAACTACCTCGGCTCGTCGGAAAGCGAATTCCCGATTCTGCCGGGCATGGTCGCGTCGGTCGATATCAAGACCGGCACCCGGTCGGTCGCCGAATTTATCGTCCGGCCAGTCTTGAAGCTGCGCTCCGAGGGCTTCCGCGAACGCTAGACCTTACTTCGAGGTCGCGACGAACACGCCGTCCCAATCCGGCGGCGGCGGATCCCATTTGTACAGCGCCAGTCGCTCGCTATAGAGCTGGTACAACACGCTCAAATCGATGCCTGCCGCGTTGGCCAGTTCGTTGCACTGCGGCAACATCGCTTCGGCGTCATCCCACTTCTGCGACCGGTAGATCCGCAGCATTTCGTCGTGCTTGTCGATCAACGCGAGATAGGGCGCACTTTCCTTCATCGCCGCGTCGCCCAGGAGCGCGAAGATCCTCACCGCCTCGGCCTTCCCCTTCACCGCGATTAGATCGAGCTCGATTGTCGCGAAGGCCGGCGCCTCCTGGTGGGTGATCTCGCCGATGACGATGTTCACGCCATAATTCTTCGATTGCCCTTCAAGCCGAGACGCGAGGTTCACTGCATCGCCCAGCACCGAATAGTCGAAGCGCTTTTCGGACCCCATGTTGCCGACGACGCATTCGCCGGTATTGATCCCGGCCCCGATCTTGATCGGGTGGAACTGGCGCCCCTCGGCCACCGCCTCGGCTTCTATCGCCCTATTGAGTTCGGGTAGGAACGTAAACATCGCGAGCGCCGATTCGCAGGCGTGTGCGGCGTGTGCGGCATCGTCGAGCGGCGCGTTCCAAAACGCCATGATGCAATCGCCCATGTACTTATCGATGGTTCCCTGGCGGTCCATGATGATGTCGGTCATCGGCGTCAGGAACTTGTTGATCAGCTTGGTCAACCCCTGCGGATCGGTCTTGAACGTCTCCGAGATCGCGGTAAAGCCGCGAATGTCGCAAAACAGGAACGTCATGCTCTTCATCTCTCCGCCGAGCTGGAGCCGGTCGGGATCGTCGGCGAGTTGCTCGACCAGGGCGGGCGACAGGTATTGCGAAAACGCGCCGCGCACCTGGCGGCGTTCGGCAGCGGTGCGTGAATAACTCGAAAATGTCAGCACCGAATAGAGAATGAGAATCGTCACGGCAAAGAACGAAAAGTCGACCAGGGCCCTGCCCGGCAGGGTCAAGAAACCGGCGTCGAACCCGGCGAATGAGAACCACGAAAACGCCGCTAGCACGCCGACCACGGCCGCGACCAACCCCAACGACCAAACCGCGCCGATCATCGGCAGGAACACGATCAGCAGCAGCCCCGCAACGATCACCGCCGTCAGTTCACCGTCGAGCGCGTTGGCCGGCCGCACCAAGGGCGTGCGAAACCAGATGGTCTCGATCATGTTCGAATGGACCTCGACCCCGGGCAGGTTGTTCGAGATCGGCGTCGCCCGGATATCGCGCAATCCGGCGGCGGAAGTGCCAATCAGTACGAACTTGTTTTGAAACCGTTCCGGCGCCAGCGTTTCGTTCAAAACATCCTTGGCCGAGACGTAAAGGTCGCCGGTAATTTCGCCGGGCTTGGCGTAGTAGACCCAGATTTCGCCGTCGCGCGTCGTCGGAATCGAGAAATCCTTGGTCAACGACACCTCGGCGATCCCGAGCTCGTTCGAAACCACGAAGAACGGCCGCTTCGGATCGCCGGTCGCGACACGGTACATTTCGACCACCAGCGAGGGATAGATCTTCTGCTGGGTCTTGCCGTCCGGGCGTTCGACCTGGACCCGCAGGATCGCCGGCGCGCGCCGGACGATCCCGTCCGCGTCCGGTGCGACATTGATCATGCCCAAACCGGGGCTCGCGGTCTCAAGCGTTTCGTAATTGCGCACGGCATTACGAAAGGCGCCGCGGATGAACGTTTCAGGGCGTTCGCCGCGCCGCGCCATCGGCGGCCCCTTGGGCAAATCGCCCGTGGCGTTCTCGGCATTGTTGGCAACCTGCCCCAGCACCACGCGGCTGCGCTGCAATTCACCGGCGAAGACATCGTCGTTGCTGGGCAGCGCCTTGAGTTGCGCCAGGACCTCGTCGCTCAAGCCCCGGCTCGCGGCACGCAGCGCCACCAGATTCGGCGACAGGCGGTCCTGTTCGGCAAACACAACGTCGAAGCCTACCGCCAACGCCCCGGACTTCATCAAGAAGACCACCATCTTGGCCAGCTCGTCGCGCGGCCACGGCCACTGGCCGATTTCCCCGAGACTGGCCTCATCGATGTCGACGATGACCACGGGCCGCTCGTGGCCCTCGGGCGTCGTGCGCGGAATTTGCCGCTGGTAGAAATCGAAGACCGCATTGCGCAGCGGCAGCAGCGTGGCATTGCGGGTCCGGTCGAGGAAGGTCGCCGATCCCGGCACCAGTTCCGAGGCCTGGACCACGCCGATCGCGATCAGGATCACCAGCGAGACGAAGCGACCGCCGCCCCACCACGACAGGAAGCGCCGCCAAAAGGGCCGCCCGCGCCGCTTCGCCCTCGGCTTCTGGCCCGGGGCGGGCGCCGCCGGGCCGGGGGCCGCCGGGGCTTGGTCGACCGTCGTCTCGCTCATGGCACGTCACGCATGGACCCGAGCATAGGGCCGCACCCGGACCCCTGCAAAGTCCAATTTTGTAGATAGTTCAACCGGTTAGGGGAACGCCGGGGCGGCACCGCCGGCGCCGGGTCGACCGTCGAACCAAACTCGGGTTATCTTAAGGCAGTTCGTGATAAACAGGCCTTAAGGCCTGGGAATGAAACGGGTTTCGGTCGGAATGCTTGTGGGCCAGCACAACGCCGTACGGATGCTCGCCGCCGTCTTGACAGTGGCGGCGCTAGGCATGACTGCGCCGGCGCGGGCGGTGACGCTAGAAGAAGCCCTGAGCGATCTTGCGGGCACCCATCCCGCGATCCGCACCGACGAGGAGCGCGTCAATTCCGCCGATCAGCGGTTGCGCGGCACCAAGGCGTTCTTCCTGCCCACGGTCAGCCTGACCGGCGACTACGGCTACGAGCGGATCGATTCGCCGACCCGCCGCTCGACGCGCGGCAAGCCCGCGAAGGAACTGCGCGAATCGATGACGCTCAACCTGCGTCAAAATCTGTTCGACGGTTTCCAAAAGAATTTCGAACGGCGCGGCGCGGTCGAAGACAAGGCCGCCGCCGTCGACTTCTTGGAAAACACCGAACAAAGCACCCTGTTCCAGGGCGCCAGCGCGTTCATCGACGTCGTCCGCCAAAACGAACTGATCCAACTCGTCCGCCAGATCGAAGTCCGCGCCCAACGCCAAGTCGATCTCGAAAACGACCGCGTGCGCGCCGGGCAGGGTCTTGCCGCCGACGTCCTGCTCGCCCGCCAGCGCCTGCAGCGGGCGCGCGAACGACGGGTCGTGTTCAACGGCAGTTTGCAGGATTCCTTTACCCGGTATCGGCAGTTGTTCGGCGAATTCCCCGACCCGGTCAACATGGAAACCCCGGTGCCGCCGATCGACCTGCTGCCGACGTCGCTGGACGAGGCGTTGCGCATCGCGCGGCGCAGCCACCCGCTCATCGCCAACGCCAACAATTTGGTCGATGCCGCGCGAGCGCGCCAGCATTCGGCGCAGTCCAATCTGTTCCCCCGCGTCGACCTCGTCGGACGCGCCAATTTCGAAAGCGACCTCAACGACACGCCGGGTGTGCGACGCGACGCGTCGGTCTTGGTGCAAGCGACGTGGGATCTCTTCACCGGGTTTTCGGTCCAGTCCAACATCGCGGTTTCGGCCTTCGACCATGCCGCCAACCTGAGCAACCTCCATCTCACCGGCCTGCGCATCGACGAAGAGGTGCGCTTTTCCTGGCAAGCCCTCAAGACCGGGTGCGAGCGGCGCTTCTTGCTCGAAAACGCGCTGGAGATTTCGCTCTTGGTGCTCGATCAACGCCGTACCCTGCAAGCGGCCGGCCGCGAAACCGCTTTGCGCGTGCTCGACGCCGAAACCGAAGTCACCGACGCGCAAATCAACCTCGCGGCGGCGGTCTTCACCGAGATGACGACGGTCTACCGCGCGGTTCTGTCCATCGGCCGCCTCGACGTTGGCACGTTGAACGATGCCGCGGCCTTTGCCCGCTCCAGCGAAGCGACGCCGACGATGATCGATTGGTGCCGTCAGTATGCCAATCTGGAACTGCGCCAGGATGCGCCGCTGCCGACAGCGGCCGACGCGGCCCGCGCCGCCGACCCGTTCGCCTTCCGCGGCGACGACCTCGGAACCGACGCGACATCCGACAACCCCTTCGCCCAATCGGACACTGGCGCGACCGACACCGATCCCTTCGCCGGTTCGGACGACACCGACGAGAATCCCTTCGCCTCGATCATCGACAACGAGGATGCGCCCGAACCCGACGCCGGGGCTGGCCTCACCCCGCTGTTCGACGATGACACCGACGTGATCTTTGAGGACACCGACACCCTTGACGCGGGAACCGAGGATCGCGATGTATCCCCCGAGCCCCCGGCGGGGCTCGCGCTCGGCGACGACCGTACCCTGTCGGCGCCCGCCGAGTCGGCCCGGGATCCCACCCTCGGGGCCCAGGAGTTCTTCGATTTCGATGCGGACGATGACATCACCCGAAACCGCACCCCCGATCTTTAGGCGCCGCTTGGTGTGGCCCGCCGCGGTGCGCGCCGGTACTCTCCTCGGCGCCGCGGTCCTCGTCTTCGGGCTATTCGCCGCCACGCCCATCGCGGCGCAAACCCCGGGCGGCTCGCTCCTGGCCAAGGCCGCGCAGAAATCGGGCAAGCCGTTCAAGGAATGCGACGAATGCCCCGAGATGGTAGCGATCCCGTCCGGCAACTACTGGATGGGCCGCGACGACGGCAAAAGCGTGGAGACCCCGGCGGTGCCGGTCGCCGTCCTCAAACCCTTCGCGCTCAGCCGCTATGAGGTGACTTGGGACGAGTGGCTCGCCTGCGTCGAGGCCGGGCCGTGCACTCACATCCCGAGCGATCACCATTGGGGGCGCGGCCGCCAGCCGATCATGAACATCACCTGGCAGGACGCCCAGGACTATGTCGGCTTCCTACGCGCGCGCACCGGCCAGCCCTACCGTCTCCCGGTCGAGGCCGAATGGGAATACGCCGCGCGCGCCGGCACCGATACCTTCTTCCCCTGGGGCGACGAGGCCGGCACCTACAACGCCAACTGCCGCAAGTGCGGCACGCCGTGGGATGGCCAGGGCAACGCCCCGGTCGGCACCTTCAAGCCCAATGCGTTCGGGCTCTACGATATGCACGGCAACGTCTGGGAATGGACCGAGGATTGCTGGAACCCGACCCACGACGGCGCGCCGACGATCGCTCGCGCTCGCACCGACGGCGATTGCGAACGCCGCGTCATCCGCTCGGGCTCGTGGTACTACATCCCCCGACTGATGGCCTCGACCTACCGCGATCGCCACCCGGCCAAACTATTTTCCTACAATATCGGCATCCGCGTCGCGCGCGACCTGGACTAGCGCGCACGCCGCCACAGCCCTAAGCCGGGCTCAGTCGGTGGCCGCGCGGTCCCGGCCGGCGCCGCCGGCGTCGTCGGTTTCCCGCACCGGGGCCTTGGCGAAATCGGCCCATTTGTCGCGCCCGCCGCGGTTGTCGAGGACGTGGAGCAGCGCCGAGACCGCGCGCCGGTCGTAGCGTTTGTCGCGCTCTTGCATCAGTTCGCCCGTCGCGTCCTCGACGCTGCGGCCCTCCTTACGGTAGGACCGCGGACTGACCATTGCGACGAACGCATTGGCGACCGCGATGATCCGCGCCGCAAGGTTGATCTCCTCGCCCTTGAGGCCCCGGGGCCGGCCGCTCCCGTCCGCGTGCTCCTGCACCTGGCCGATGATCTCGACCACCGGCCCATCGAATTCGACGTGGGACAGCATATCGGCGCCCTTTTGGATTTGGGTCCGTACCAACTCGATCTCGTCCGGGGTCAACGGCCCTTCGCGGCGCAACCACTCTCCACGCACCCGGGTCTTGCCGATGTTCATCAACTGCGCGGCGATGTCGATGGTACGAATGGCCTTGCTGTCGAGATCCATCTCCTTGGCCATCGCCGTCGCCACCTCGCCGACGCGCGAGGCGTGGTGCGCGCAATAGGGATCGCGCTGGCCGACCACATCGACCAGCGTTTCTACCAGTTCGCGGAACACCCGTTCGCGCTGCTCGCGCTCCTCCATCAGCTCGGTGATGTCGTCCAACATCATCAGCACCGCCGCCGGATGGTCGCGGTCGCCGCGCAAGGGATAGTGCGTGGAGCGGATTAGGTGGTGACCCTTTTCGTCGTCGAACTCGTTGATGTGGGTGATGCGCTCCTGATTCGCGATGATCTCCTCGGCGCGGAGCAGGATTTCCTTGTTCAGCTTCTCGAACGACTTGGCGCGGACCGGCCCCATGACGTTAGCCATGGTCGTCTTCATCATCGCGTCGACGTCCATCCCGGCATTGTCGGCGGCAGTCTTGTTGGCAAACGTGTATTGGCCCTCCGCCGTCACCGCGATCATTTCGGTGGGTTGGCTGTCGGTGACCACACGCAGGAACTTACCCAGGTTCTGGAATCGTTCGGCAGCGAGCCGGAAACGCTCGGCCGCGGCGGCGGCGCGGATCGAGGTGCCGTGGCGCCAAACCGCGACGATCATCACCAGCGTCACGACGATGACCAAGATGAACACGATCAGCATCGTCGTCAGGCGGGATTCGGCGGCCGATAGGGCTTCGGCGGTGCTGACCTTGCGCACCACGACCCACGGTGCCGCCGACAGCGTGCGCCCGGTGACCAGAACCTCTTCGTTGTTGTAGTCGACTTTGCGGCCGAATCCGCCCGCGGTATCGATGACGTAGGCCGACGCAAGATCCGGTGTATCGCGCGCCATCACCCGGCGCAGCGGCGCGGTCCCGTCCTTCAACGGCGACAGGAACTCCACGTTCGGACCGCGCGTGCGCACGATATAGGTCTCGGCGGTTTCCTCGATCTCGCCGGGCTGGCGCAGCAAACGGTAGAGATCGTCGCCGACGATCCGAATGCCAATGATCGTGCCCAGCACCTCGCTGGTGCCGGCATCGGCCTGGATGCCGAAGACCGGCAGCGAAAAGCCCATCGTCGGCTGGTCGCTATTGCCAAGATACATGTCCAGCAGCCCGCGCTCACCGCGCGGCGTTTTTTGCAGGAACTCGCGGATCGGCCCGGCGATCGGCGGCATCGTCGGCGTCGCCACCAACACCTTGCCGTTAGGGTCGAGCAACGCCATCCCGGCCAAGCCGACGCGTTCGACATTGGCATTCAGGTCCGGGCCGGTCAGCGGCTCCGTGAATTTCGCCCGCTCTGCCGTCGCGATCAGCAAGTTGCGCAGGTAGCCGGCTTCGCCAAGTTCGTCGGAATCCGCGTCGTCGCCCAGCAACGACAGTTCGGTCACGTAAAGCTGCAACGAGGCGTTCTCGCCCAAGCCGCGGATCGCCGCGAACTGATCGTCGATCCAGTCGTTGATCGCCCCGGCGCGGCTGTCGGCGACGATCCCGAGGCGGATCTGCCAATCCTGCATTTCGCGCTGGCGTTCGGAATCGACGAATCGAAAGACGAAGAAAACGCCCAGAACCGCGATCACCGCGAGGGTGAGCGCGGCCAATACCACGGTTTTGTTGACGCCCCGCGGGACGTCGTCTTCGGGCATTTCGGCCATCGGTCGGGGTCCGCCGTTCCCTCGTCAATCAGCGCCTGACTCTAGTGGCCGCTCCCCGCCCGGACAATGGCCACCCCCCGAAAAACCGGGGCTCCCGGCGGCAATCGCTCACGCAAGCATGAATTCCCGCGCGCTACCGGGCGGCGTATGATGGAGGCCGTTGAAAGATCTTGGGGTGTCAGAACCGATGACACGGGTGTCGATAAGGCTTCGCAGTGGCGCCGCCGGTGCCGTCCTGGTCGCGGCCGCACTGGCGCTGACCCCAGCCGCCTTTGCGGCAGACGCCGGCGCCGGTAAGCCCAGCCTGTGGGGCACCGTGGCGGTCGAGAAAGACAGCCTCGCGCCCTTCCCCAAATGGACCGAAGCGCTGGCCCGCTTCAAGGAAGAGGCCAAAAAGAACAGCGGCGAGTGCAAGGTCACCGCCGAAGAAAAATGCGAATTCAAAACCTGGGTGGCCTTCCTCAACAAGGTCAAGAACGAGCCGACCGCGGTCAAGCTCGAACAGGTCAACGCCTTCATGAACCAAGCCAAATACATCGTCGATCCGATCAATTGGAGCGTGAAGGACTATTGGGCGACCCCCGCCCAATTCTTCAAACGCTTCGGCGATTGCGAGGATTTTGCGGTGGCCAAGTTCATGTCCCTGGCTGCCCTCGGCGTCGACCGCGATTCGATGCGCATCGTCGTTTTGCAAGACCTCAACCTCAAGGTCGCCCACGCCGTCCTCGCGGTCGAGCTCGACGGCAAGACCTGGATCCTCGACAACCAAATCAAACAAGTCATCGACGCCGACCGCATCCGCCACTACCGCCCGGTCTATTCGGTCAACGAAAAGGGCTGGTGGCTGCACAAGGGCGCGTAACCGCCCACCGTCGCTACACGAACAAAGAGAACGCCTCCCCCTGCGCGCAGAGGGGGGTCGCCTCACCCCACCCCCCCCGGCGCATCATTCCGGAACAAAAAAAGGCCCGCAAACTGAGGGCCTTTTTTTTCCTAGGTGCACGATCCCCGTTAGATGATCTCGATATTGTCCGCCGTGACGTCGTCGCCGCTGACGGTCGCAATCGTCTGGTAGCTGTCCTCAGGCGCACCAGCGCCCTGGTAGAACAGTGTGTTGCTGTCATCGTCGAAGCCAATCTTGGAACCGTCCTCGCCGATGATGGTGAAGTTCGAGCCCTGATGTTCGACCGTGTAGTTGCCGAACCCGCCGAAGTCCTCGCCGTCGAAGCGGAACATGTCCTTGTCATTGTCGAAGCCGACCACGGTATCGCCACCCTCGGACGCCGCGTTGTACAGGAAGATGTCGTTGCCCGAGCCGCCGTCGAGGATGTCCGCGCCGTCGCCACCGATGATGATGTCGTTGCCGGAGTCACCGTCGATTTCGTCATCGCCGGCGCCGCCGTAGAGCACGTCGTTGCCGTCGTCGCCCTCGAGTTCGTCGTCGCCCACGCCGCCGTACAGCGTGTCGTTGCCTCTGCCGCCTTCGAGTTCGTCGTCGCCTTCGTCGCCGTAGAGCGTGTCGTCGCCGTCATCGCCCTCGATTTCGTCGTCGCCGGCACCGCCGTAGACAATGTCATCGCCGGACCCAGCCTCGATTTCGTCGTCGCCGGCATCGCCGTAGATGGTGTCGTCGCCCGAGCCGCCGTCGATTTCGTCGTCGCCAGCACCGCCGTGGAGGACGTCCTCGCCCGAGCCGCCGTCGATTTCGTCGTCGCCGGCGCCGCCATAGACCGTGTCGTCGCCCGAGCCCGCGTCGATCTCGTCGTCGCCGCCCAGGGTATCCCAGCTTCCGGCCATGTAGGTGTCGGCGATGGCGTCATCGCTGAGTGCGCTGTCGAAGAAGGCCACCTCGTCCATGGCGCCTTCGAAATAATCGCGCAGGTAATTCGCGGTGCCGTCACTGCTGTAGGTTTGCGACGCGCCAAGCACGATCGGCTCTTCGTTGTTGGCGATCCCACCGGTGTAGGAATCGGTGTCCACTTCTTGGCCGTTGATGTAGAGCGCCATGCCCGCGGCACCCCAGGTGAAGGCGATCTGCATCCACTGGCCTTCCTGGGCCGCGCCACTGTTGGATTCGACGTAGTGGCTGCGGTCGTCCTCTTGCAGGCGCACCCGCACCTTGCTGCCGTCGAGTTCGATGTGCAGGTGGCCGCCGTCGTCGTAGCCACGCGAGTCCTTGGAGAATAGACCCTGGTGGCCGCCGAGGTCGTCGGGCCGGACCCACATCATCACGGTGCCCGAGTCGGCCTCGAAGGCATCGCTGTGGGGGATGGTCACATACTCGTTGTGCCCATCGAAGGTCGCCGCTGCCCCATCGCCGATGCCAGGTGCGCCAAGGTCGACGCCGCCGTGGTAGGTGCCGGCATGTTGACCGGTTTCGTCCGCCGCGGTCGTCCCGCTGGTCTCGCCGAGCCGCCAGAAGGCGACCGGTGCGTGCTCGTTAACCGCCTCGGCATAGTCCGGGGCCTCGCCCACCGTCGCGGTGTCGCCGTAGATCACGTCGTCGCCGGAACCACCCTCTATTTCGTCCTCGCCGGCGCCGCCTTCGATAAAGTCGTCGTTGGAACCGCCGTCGATTTCGTCGTTGCCCGCGCCGCCGATCAGGACGTCGTTGCCCGAGCTGCCGTACAGCTCGTCGTTGCCGTCGCCGCCGTAAAGCGTGTCGTTGCCGCTTTCGCCGGTGAGGTAGTCGTTGCCGTCCGAGCCCGACAGCGTGTCGTTGCCCGACCCGCCGAAGATCCAGTCGTTGCCCTCGCCGCCGTCGACCGTATCGTTGCCGCTGCCGGCAAAGATCGCATCGCCGCCGCCAAGGCCGAAGATCTGATCGTCCTGGTAGGTGCCGTAGATGTACTCGCCGCATTCGGTGCCGACGATGACGTTGCCCTCGTCCGATCCTTGGATCGTGATCGAGATGGTTTGCATCGCCGTGGCATCGCCGTCGGTCACCGCATAGGTGAAGGTCTCGACAACGCTTTGCCCGCTATTCAACGCCTGGGCGGCATTGCCCAGGGCGAAGCTGTAGGTGCCGTTGGCGTTGACGGTCAGTTGCCCGTACTGGCCTTGGCCATCCTCGCCGCTCGCCAAGCTAAAGGTCAGGGTTTCGCCGTCGACGTCGGTTGCCTCGAGGTTGCCGGTGATGGTCCCGGCGTCCTCGGAGCCGGACACGACCTCGGCCTGGGCCACCGGCCCATCGTTGGCGCCGGTGATCGTGATCTGGATCGACTGAGTCGCCACGGCGTCGCCGTCGGTGACCTGCCAGGAGAAGGTCTGGGTCGCCGATTCGCCGGTGTCCAGCCCCTGCGCCGCCGTGTTGGGCACGAAGCTATAGGAGCCGTCGGCATTGACCGTGAGATTGCCGTACTGGCCTTGACCCGACCCGACCAAGCTGAACGTCAGGTTCTCGCCGTCGACGTCGGTGGCATCAAGGTTACCCGTGATCGACGCCGCGTCCTCCGACCCAGACACGACCTCCGCCGCGGCCACCGGACCGTCATTGGCGCCGGTCACCGTGATCTGGATCGACTGGGTCGTCACCGCATCGCCGTCGGTCACCTGCCAGGTGAAGGTCTCCACCGCAGATTCGCCGGTATCGAGCCCCTGCGCCGCCGCGTTAGGCACGAAGGCATACGAGCCGTCGGCATTGACCGTCAGGGTCCCGAACTGCCCGGCACCGGAACCTTGCAGGCTGAACGTCAGGTTCTCTCCGTCGACGTCGGTGGCATCAAGGTTGCCGACGATCGCCGTTGCATTCTCCGAACCCGATACGGTCTCGGCCACGGCCACGGGGCCGTCGTTCGCGCCGGTGATCGTCACCGTGATCGTTTGGGTCACGATTTCGTCGCCGTCGCTAACCTGCCAGGTGAAAGTCTCGGTCGCGCTCTCGCCGTCGTCCAGCCCTTGGGCCGCGGCATTGGGCGCAAAGCTGTAGGAACCGTCGGCGTTGACCGTCAGGCTGCCGAATTGACCCTGGCCGTCTTCGCCGGCGGCCAAGCTGAAGGTGAGGTCGTCGCCCTCGACATCGCTCGCATCGAGATTGCCGGTGATCGTCGCATCCTCGGAGCCCGAGACGATTTCGGCGCTTGCCACCGGGCCGTCGTTGGAGCCGGTGATCTGGATCGTGATGGTCTCTGTATCGATGCCACCCTGACCGTCCGACACCTGCCACGTGAAGGTCTCGGTGCCGACCTCGCCGTCGTCGAGCGACTGCGCGTTGGGGTTCAGCGTGAAGGCATAGGTACCGTCCGGGTTGACGACAAGCGTGCCGTAGGTGCCCACGCCGTCCTCGCCCGCGGCCAAGCCGAAGGTGAGATCGTCGCCGTCCGCGTCGGTCGCGTCGAGTTGGCCGACCAAGGTGTCGCTGGTATCGCCGCCGCTATAGCCCGGATCGATCAGAATGCCGCCGCTCTCACCCAGGTTCAGGGTCATGATGACGTCGTCGTAATCGCGATCGCCAAGCCCCGGCAGATCTTCCCAGCCGATCGTGACGTTGCCGTCGCTGTCGGTTTCGAGCGAGGTGTGGATCTTGCCGTCCGGGTTCAGCGCCGCCGAGGCCGAGTGGTAGGTCGGTCCGTTGAGCGCCGTCGCTGCGCCGGTCGGGCTGACATAGAACAGCGTCGGATTGACGCTATCGGTGGTGGCCGGGCTGCCGTCCGCATTGCGGAACTCGAGCGAACCGTTCACCAGATCGAAATTGGCAAGGCCGCCGTTCTGGCCATACCCGTCGGCGACGATGAACATGCCGAACTGTCCGGTATCGCCGGTTTCGAAGGAGGCTTGGTCGCCACGGTGCATAGAGCCGCCGCTGCCTTGCAGACTGGCGTTGGTCCACACGAAGGACACATCGGTGATGTTGCCGTCGGCATCGACCTGATAGGTCCCGACGATATTGCGGTAACCGGCCTCTTCGCCGACGAAGGTCGCCGTGACCGTGGCTTGCTCGGGCCCCGAGTTGCCATTGATGACGCCGTCGTCTTCGGTGCCGGTGACGAATTCCGGCGAAGCCACCGGCGGGGTGTTGTCGTCCGAGCCGGTGATGGTGACCGTGATCGTTTGGGTCACGGTCTCGTCGCCGTCGCTGACCTGGTAGGTAAAGGTCTCGACCGCAGACTCGCCGTTCGCCAGGCTTTGTGCCGCCTCGCCGATGTCGAAGGTGTAGGAACCGTCGGGATTGACGGTGAGCTGGCCATACTGACCGATACCGTCCTCGCCCTCGGACAGGCCGAAGGTCAGATTATCGCCGTCGATGTCGTTCGCCTCGAGGTTACCGGTGAGTTGCCCCGCATCCTCGTTGCCCGTCACCGTCTCGGCTTGCGCCACCGGACCGTCGTTGGACCCGGTGATCGTCACCGTGATCGTCTCGGTCGTCGTGACGTCGCCGTCGGTCACTTCGTAGGTAAAGGTCTCGACAGCGGATTCGCCGTCGTCCAGCCCCTGCGCCGCCGCCCCGATCGCGAAGACGTAGGCGCCGTTCGCCGCCACCGTCATGTTACCGAACTGCCCCTGACCACTACCCTGGAGAGAGAAGGTCAGGTCGTCGCCATCGACGTCCGCCGCATCGAGGTTGCCGGTCAGTTGGCCGGCGTCTTCATTGCCGGAGACCGTCTCGGCTTGCGCCACCGGACCATCGTTGGACCCGGTGATCGTCACCGTGATCGTCTGCGTCGAGACAACGTCGCCGTCAGTGACCTCGTAGGTAAAGGTCTCCACCGCGCTCTCGCCGTCGTCCAACCCTTGCGCCGCCTCGGCGATATCGAACGTGTAGGACCCGTCGGCATTCACCGTCAGTTGGCCATACTGGCCTTCCCCGTCGCCCTGCAGGCTGAACGTCAAGTCGTCGCCGTCGACATCCGCGGCATCCAGGTTGCCGGTCAGCAGGCCGGCATCTTCATTGCCGGTCACCGTCTCGACTTGCGCCACCGGCCCGTCATTGGACCCGGTGATCGTCACCGTGATCGTCTGGGTGCTCGTGACGTCCCCATCCGTCACTTCATACGTGAAGGTCTCAACCGCAGATTCGCCGTCATCCAGCCCTTGGGCCGCTTCGGCGATGTCGAACGTGTAAGAGCCGTCGGCGTTCACGGTGAGTTGGCCGTACTGCCCCTCGCCGTCGCCCTGCAGTGAGAACGTCAGTTCGTCGCCGTCCACGTCCGCCGCATCCAAGTTGCCGGTGAGTTGACCCGCATCCTCGGTACCTGAGACAGACTCCGCCTGGGCCACAGGGCCGTCATTCGACCCAGTGATCGTGACCTGGATCGTCTGAGTGCTAACGACATCCCCATCCGTCACTTCATACGTGAAGGTCTCAACCGCAGATTCGCCGTCATCCAGGCCTTGCGCCGCCTCGGCGATATCGAACGTGTAGGACCCGTCGGCGTTCACGGTGAGTTGGCCGTACTGCCCCTCGCCGTCGCCCTGCAGGCTGAACGTCAGATCGTCGCCGTCGACATCCGCCGCGTCCAGGTTGCCGGTCAACTGACCCGCATCTTCGCCGCCCGTAACCGCCTCGGTTTGTGCGACCGGGCCATCGTTCGAGCCAGTGATCGTTACCGTGATCGTTTGCGTCGAGACAACGTCCCCGTCGGTGACCTCGTAGGTGAACGTCTCAACAGCAGATTCACCGTCGTCCAGCCCTTGGGCCGCCTCGGCGATATCGAACGTGTAAGAGCCGTCGGCGTTGACCGTCAGCTGTCCGTACTGGCCTTCGCCGTCGCCCTGCAGGCTGAACGTCAAGTCGTCGCCATCGACGTCCGCCGCGTCGAGATTACCGGTCAGTTGGCCGGCATCTTCATTGCCCGTCACCGTCTCGGCTTGCGCCACCGGGCCGTCGTTCGAACCGGTGATCGTTACCGTGATCGTTTGCGTCGAGACGACATCCCCGTCAGTGACCTCGTAAGTAAAGGTCTCGACCGCAGACTCGCCGTCGTCCAACCCTTGCGCCGCTTCGGCGATGTCGAACGTGTATGAACCGTCAGCGTTGACAGTGAGCTGCCCGTACTGGCCTTCCCCGTCGCCCTGGAGCGAGAACGTCAGATCATCACCATCGACGTCGGCCGCATCCAAGTTGCCGGTCAGCTGGCCGGCATCTTCATTGCCCGTCACCGTCTCGGCTTGCGCCACCGGCCCATCGTTGCTGCCCGTGATCGTCACGGTGATCGTCTGGGTGCTCGTGACGTCGCCGTCCGTCACTTCATACGTGAAGGTCTCAACCGCGCTCTCGCCG